>JALOPB010000307.1 GCA_025454115.1 Desulfobacterales bacterium
CTGCCGCAGAGCTTGGTCCATGTCTCCGGATTCGAGTCCACCCCATCGGCCGGAGAACCCCAGCTCGAACCCTTCGAAAAAAAAGCGCCAGTCCGGCGCAACCTTGATCGGGTCCGATTTCCACAGAGTGAATTGTTCTTCGATAAAATCCCCATTCAATGTGATCAATGAATTCATCGCCCCTCCCTTGCTGCGATGATTTGAAAGCAGAGAAAGCCTGAGCGGCAAGAAGATCGGACCGGCGATTCTGACGGCACGCCCAGCCGCGCTGAAATCATCCGCCGGGTCATTGAGAACCCGCGACGGATAATAAAGAAAAAGTCCTCCGGGTGTCAAACTTTAAATAGCCCTCCGCAGCCGCCACAACCAAATACAACTCCTTGAAATTCATAATTGGAAATCAAACGTAAACATGCTATTTTTTATCAATTTGAGAGAAACATAACGCCGCGTCCGAAGAATGAACGGGGGAAGAAATCACCCATGGCACCAAACAGCTTTAATAATGATGACCCCGAGAGCTGGCAGCCGGCGCTTGAAACCGCCATGTTGGTTGTCTCCATGCTGGGCGAACGGGATAACCGGCTCAGGGCACATTGCGAGCGGGTGGCCAATCGTTCCGCAAGCTTCGCCGAAGCCTTCGGTCTCTTCAATGACGATGAACGGCTGTCCTTTTACCTGTCCGGGCTTTTGCACGATACCGGCTACATTGCAGCCCCGGAGGGGCTATTTTCAAAAACCCAGCCATTGTCGGACGAGGACCGGCTGGCAATCAAGAAGCATCCGGTGACCGGCGTCACCATTTTATCGAACTATCGATGGTTCGAGGCGGCGTTGCCGGTGGTTCGGCACCATCACGAGGCGTTCGACGGCAGCGGCTGGCCGGACGGGAAAAGCGGAGAGGCCATCCCGCTCGGGGCCCGTATCCTGCATCTGTTTGATTATTTCGATCGAGTGACCGCCGGCCGCCGGGAGGAAGAGCGCCTGACCATGGAACAAGCGATCATCGACATTCAGGGGAAGGCGGGAGGGGAGTTCGATCCGGCATTGATCCCGAAATTCGTGGAGTTCATGCAATCCACTTCCGGCGCCGCCGAGGATTTTCTTCTGAAGAAGCAAACGGTGTTCGTCAAGCAGGCCTTTGCCAGCATTCTTCAAAAATTCAGCTCCGGCAAGCTCGTACCGCCGGCCATGCCCCAGATTGTCTTCGAACTGCGCAACATCATCAAACGCCCGGATTCTTCGGTCAAAGACCTGACGGAGGTGCTCGAGCGGGACCCGGTCATCTCTTTGCGACTGATATCGGTGGCCAAGAGTCCGGTCTATAAGGGACAGGGTGATGTCAAAAGCATTCAGGCCGCCATCCCCCGCCTGGGGTTCAAGGAGACGCTCGGCGTGGTCGTCGCCATCGCGAACAAGAGCCTTTACGAGGTCAAGGCACCTCAGTTTCGCGTGCTCCTCGATAAGCTATGGGTGCATTCCCTGGTGAGCGCGTATGCCTGCAAGCTGATTGCTCAAGTCCTCGGCCTGAAGGACCCGGAAACCATCTTCCTCATGGGCCTAACCCACGACGTAGGCAAGGTGGTTCTATTGAGGGCTTTTTCTGAAATCCCCCAAGAAGAAAGGCTAAAGGCCGAGGCCATCATGCCCGCCATCCAGGAGGCGCATCAGAGTGTCGGCAACATGCTGCTCAAGCGCTGGGGGTTCGGTGAGGAGTTCACCCGGGTCGTCGCGCTTCACGAGGGCTCCAATTTCTCCGATCAGACCAACAAGGAAATCTTGGTCGTCGGGATTCAGCTTCTTCGAGTGGGACGGAAGAGATCCCGCCGAGCTGCCTTCGGCGCAACTGCTGGGTCTGTCGTCCGACGCCATGCAAAAGGTCGAAGAAAAGGTCAAGGAGATCGTCAAGGACGTGGCCCACCTTTTTTAACGCGCATGCTACGATTACTCCGGCCATAAAATATGTTCAATGCGGCCATATCGCTCATCGGCGGGGCGGGTTTTCGGCCGCAGCGCACCGCAACCATCCGTTCCACGAACCAGCGTGCGGCAGCAAGCCCGCATCAGATGGCTCCGGACGGCCCCGGAGGACCGATGCCCACGCAGCCGCCGGCCGTCTCTGCCTGTCCGCAGTTCCTCTAGACGACTTGGGGGCGTGGCAGGGTCGCTTGAAAAATTGGTTGCGGTGCGCTGCGGCCGAAAACCCGCCCCGCCGAACCTCAGCTCAAGTTGAACCTGTTCACTTGGCGGAGTAATAATTTTGCAACCCATTGAATTCTATAGTAAGATAGTTACATATAAAGAGGAGGGAGAGAACACCCTGACATCCATCGGATTACCGAGAGGTCCATCCCAATGACCGAAAGAGGCATCCCCCGATCACCCGGCGAATCGCGGGAATTTTTATTGCAGGTCGCCAACACGTTGCTGGCCGTAATTGAAGAAAAAGATCCCCATCTCCGGCAGCATTGTGAACGGGTTGCCAACACCTGCGCTCATTTCTGCGAGAAGTTCAGCATCGTCCCGGCCAAAGAGATCGACGCGATCTATTTTGCTGCCCTTTTGCATGACCTGGGTTTGGCGTTCGGCCCCCCTGAGCTTACTCCCGGTGCGACGGAGTTGGACGACGAGGGGCGGGAAGCCGTTAAAAACCATCCCATCCTGGCCGAAAAGATCCTGGCCCATCTCAGCCTGCTCGCAAAAGCGCTGCCGTTCATCCGGCATCACCACGAAGCCTGGGACGGAAGCGGTTTTCCGGACAAGCGGAAGGGGGAGGAAATCCCGCTCGGCGCGCGGCTCATTGCGCTCTTCGACCGCTTCGACTGGCTGACGTCCCCTCGGTTTCCACGCAAAGGCATTGACAACATGAGCGCCCTGGAGCAGATCATCCAGCTTTCCGGAAAAGAGTTTGACGGAACACTGGTGGACCAGTTCGCACAGTTCATTGAGGCCACCTCCGGCGTCTCCAAAGAATACATGCAGACCAAAAAGAAGGAGACCGTCAACATCAAGGAAGTCTTCACGCAAATCCTGCAGAAGTTTGCGAGCGGCAAGATTGTCCCCCCGGTGATGCCCCAGGTGGTCCAGGAACTCCAGGCTGTCGTCAACCAGCCGAATGCCACGGCCGACATGCTGGTTGCAGTGATCGAAAAGGAGCCCGTCGTCGCGTTGCGCTTGATTTCCATTTCCAACAGCCCAGTATATCGCGGGATGAAGGAAATCCGAACCATCCGGGATGCTATTCCGCGGCTTGGCCTCAAAGAAACCATGAACGTGGTCATGGCGATCGCCAACAAGAGCTTGTACGAAACCAAAAATCCGCACTATCGCCTGCTGATGGACAAACTCTGGGGTCATTCCATCGCCACCGCATTCGGCGCCAAGCTGATCAGCCAGCACCTGAAACTGAGGGATGTGGACACGCTATTCCTCATGGGGCTGACCCACGATATCGGCAAGACCTTTCTGTTGAAGGCCTTCTCCGAGGAGGCGGCGCTCAAGGGTATGGACATGAAGCTGGTGGTCGCCAACATCCAGGAGGCCCACCTCGGAATCAGCAACATCATGCTCAAACGCTGGGGCTTTGACGAGGGTTTCATCCGGGCGGTTTCCCTGCACGAAAAAAACGAGTTCGACTCCGCGGTCAGCATGGACTGCCTGGTAATCAACCTGGCCAACATGCTGACCCGCATTATCGGATACAGCATCATGGAAGCAGCTCGGATCGAGCCCGCCGATTTGCGCTCCGCAGGCCTCCTGGGCATCGGCCCGGAGACGATTGAGAAACTCGGGGAAGACACTAAGAACCTCACCAAAGAGCTGTCGCATCTGTTCTGAAACGGTTGCGTTCCTATCCAGGGTCTTTCGTTTCACGATGCCGATGCCGGTGCCGCTCGCCGTTGGGCGGGTGGGGCGAGGGGCGTCTTTGACTCGGCCCGCTCCTGCATTACTATTCGAGACAGCCATCGAGGCGGTTGTGATCGATAGACCAGAACTTAGAATACACGATGCCGGGGGCATGCGGTCAGGGGGGTGTACCATGATTGACAAAGGGGCGCTTTGCGAGAAGATCCGACAACTCTATCCCGACATCGGAGCGTGCGGCATCGACGTGGACGTGGAATACGATGAAGGGGAAAAAACCTGGGTGGTCCATCTCAAAAAGGACAACCAGCGGCTCAAGACGTTTCTCGAGGACGGCGACGCCGAGAAGTGCATGCTGGGCCAGAAATGCGTCGGGTTGGGCATCGAGATCGCCCAGCTGAGGGTGAACATCGAGCGCATGAAAGAGGCTTGATGGCACCGTATCGTGAAGAAAAAGACAGCATGGGGGTCGTGCGGGTTCCGGAGCAGGCCTACTACGGAGCCCAGACCCAGCGGGCGATTGATAATTTTGCGATCGGCGACCTCAAGATGCCGCTGGAGGTCATCCGCGCCCTGGCCCTCATCAAGGCGGGTGCCGCCGAGGTGAACCGCCGGCTCGGGCGGCTGGATCCCAGACTGGCCGAGGCGATCGCAGCCGCGGCCCTGGAAGTACGGCAGGGCCGGTGGGACGACCAGTTCGCCCTGGGCGTCTTTCAGACCGGTTCGGGTACCTCCAGCAACATGAACGTCAACGAGGTGATCGCCTCCCGCGCCAACGAGATGCTGACCGGGCAAAAAGGCGGAAAATCGCCGGTGCACCCCAACGACCATGCCAACCTCGGGCAGTCGAGCAACGACGCCATCCCCTCCGCCATTCACATCGCGGCGCTCGCCGCCATCCGCGGCAAACTGGTCCCGGCCCTGCGCCGGCTGCAGCTCGCCCTGGCGGCCAAGGCGGAGGAGTTCGCCGACGTGCGCAAGATCGGACGCACGCATCTCCAGGACGCCGTGCCCATGACCCTGGGGCAGGAGTTCTCCGGCTACGCCCGGCAGGTGGAGCTGGGAGTCGAACGACTCGCAGCCGTCGAGCCCCGGCTGGCCGAACTGGCTCTCGGCGGCACGGCCGTGGGCACCGGGGTGAATGCCCATCCCGATTTCGCCGCCGCAACCATCGCCTGGATTGCGCAGGAAACCGGCATCGACTTCCGTGAGGCCCGCAACCACTTCGAGGCCCAGGCGGCCCGGGATGCGGCGGTGGAGGCGAGCGGGGTGCTCAAGACCGTGGCGGTGAGCCTCTCCAAGATCGCGAACGACGTGCGTTGGCTGGGGTCGGGACCGCGCTGCGGAATCGGAGAGATCAACCTGCCGAGTCTGCAGCCGGGGTCCTCGATCATGCCGGGCAAGGTCAACCCGGTCATTCCCGAGGCGGTGCTTCAGGTGACGGCCCAGGTGATCGGCAACGACGCGACCATCACCGCATGCGGCCAGGGCGGCAACTTCGAACTGAACGTGATGCAGCCGGTGCTCGCCTATAACTTGCTGCAGTCGATCGGGCTGTTGGCGGATGCGGCGTCTGCGTTCGCGGACAAATGTATCGTCGGCATATCCGCCAACCGGGAGGTCTGTGCCGGCTTCATCGAAAAGAGCCTGGCTCTGGTGACCGGTCTGGTGCCTCGCCTGGGTTACGACCGTGCGGCCGAGGTCGCTCAGAAAGCATATGCCACCGGCAAGACCGTGCGCGAGGTCCTGACGGAGGATCGCCTGTTGCCAAACGAAGAAATGGACGCGCTACTGGAACCGTAAAAGGAGGTCGAGATGGAGAAAAACAAGAAACGTTACACGGTAAAGGCCGGATGTCCGCAATGCGGTTGCACCCAGACCACCGTCATGAC
>JALOPB010000308.1 GCA_025454115.1 Desulfobacterales bacterium
TGGCTTTTCGGGTGGCGGCTACAATTTGCGGCATATCCTGGATCGTTTGGCGTCGCGCGACCCGGACGCCCTGCACCGGATTGATTTGATTGTGGTGCTGGGTGCGCCGTTGCAGCCTAAGGCGGCGTATGAGGCGTCTAAATACAACCCGGTGGCCAGAAAGAAAGTCCACCCCGCAAAGGGGGAGGATGCCCGATGGGAGGTCGTCTACGGGACCAACCCGCCCGCCAAATGGGCGCTGCCGAAAGGCGTGCCAGAAGGCGCCGGCAAGCACATGTTCGGTCCGGAATGGCTCCTCGCCGGAATGCCGACCGGTTGATAGCGAGAGGGGGTCTCATGATGAGGAGGGATCGCTTTAAGCCGAAGTTCTGATAATCGCTGATCGAGTTTAGCCTTGCGGGCCAAGTCGTGGGCATCCGTTCAGGGGTTCCGGCTGCTGACTGCGGCCGGATTTTCTGAAGCAGGTCAAGAGTGCAGCGCGGCCAAGCTCTAGGCGTAGTGACGAGGTCGCAGGTCGGCGCCTGGACCTCGGCGTTCAGCGTTCAGCGTTCAGCGTTCAGCATATGTTGCGCACGACGGTGGCAGGCTCCGCCATCAGGGTCGAGAAGCTGCGTGCGGGCGTACCCCCGGACGATGAAAGTCGGTACTTTCATGGCAACCCCGCGAGGACCGGAAAATTCACAGCACCAACATATCAACCATCGACTACGCACCGGCCTGGGCTTTCCGCCACGCGGCCGGCGGCCGGCCGACCAGCCGCCGGAACGCCCGCGAGAACGCCGCTTCGGAGTCGTAGCCGACGTCGAGCGCGACGGTCGCCACAGTGCGATTCGATTCGCGCAGCAGCCGCGCGCCGAGCTGGATGCGCCAGTTGGTTAGATATTGCATGGGCGGATGGCCGATGAAACTGACAAACCGCTCGTGCAGCGCGGAACGCGACAGGCCAACCTGGCGGCCGAGATCATCGACGGTCCACGGGTGATCGGGACGTTCGTGCAGCAGCGCGAGCGCCTTGCCGACGAACCGATCGCGCAGTCCCGCCAGCCACCCGGTCGCCTCTTCAGGCAAGCTGTCGAGGTAGCGGCGGGCGACATCAATGAACATCATTTCCGAAAGGCGCTCCAGCACAGCGTCGCCGCCGGGCCGGCGTTCGTTCGATTCCACCACCGCCTGGTCGATCACGCGCGCGACCCAGTCGCCCGCGCGCGATGCCGGCAAATGCAGGATGCGAGGTAGCGCGGCCATCAGTGGATTGAACGGTTTGAGATCGCAGCCGAGAAACCCACATACCAAAACGGCTTCCGCCTCTTCAAGCGGCATCCGCGCCTGGTCATCGACCACCCCATGACGGATCGAGATCGGCAAGGGTTTCGGGTCGTTACGCCGGGCGAAGACCCACTCCGGTTCGCGTCGGTTCGGCTCCAGGCCGGGCGCGCTGGAAATCACATGCCGATCGCCCTGGGGAAACATCACAATATCGCCAGCAGCAAGCCGTACCGGCGGCCATCCGGACACGGCCGCCCAACCTTCACCCTTCGCAACCATGTGGTATTCCATCGCGTGCTCGCAGCCGGGCATCACCGCCGCGGCGATCTCCCGTGCCGCCGAGGCCTCGGCGGACCACTGATCGCGCAAGCTTACATAGAAAAACACCGCACCGCGCAAACGCACGCTACGGAGCAAGTCGGACAACGTATCTCGGCTCATGACAGGGACCGCGCGAGGAGAAGCCACGAAGGCATATGGATGAGCGTTTTGGTCGTGGATTTTTCGCGACACTTAATCAAGTTTGGTGGACGCTCGGTGAAGTGTCAACGCCGTCCTTTCGGAATAATGGGACTCACCGACAGCCATCAGCGCTACGAAAGAACGATGCTTTCGCATCATCGCCGCCAGAGTGTCGGGAAGGTTTGATTTCAATCCACTCTCCGGAGAATTGACATGGGTTTTGAACCGAATATTTGTGCTCAGGCCGTGTCGGCGAAAGCATCGGCCACGACCGATATCGCCATCGATTTCGCCGCCATCAAGCAGCGCCAGCAGGCCACCTGGGCCAGTGGCGACTACGCCATCGTCGGTACCACACTGCAAATCGTCGGCGAGATGCTGGCCGAGGCAGCCGACGTGCGCGCCGGCGAGCGCGTCTTGGATGTCGCCGCCGGCAACGGCAATGCCTCGCTGGCGGCGGCGCGCCGCTTCGCCAGCGTCACCTCGACCGACTATGTGCCGCATCTGCTCGAAAAAGGCGCGGCGCGGGCCAAAGCTGAAGGCTTGGACATCCGCTTCCAGGTGGAGGATGCCGAAGCCTTACCGTTTGCCGATGGCTCCTTCGACGTGGCGCTGTCGACGTTCGGCGCGATGTTTACGCCAGATCACACGCGGCCTGCACGGGAAATGCTGCGTGTCGTCCGCTCCGGCGGCCGCATCGGCCTCGCCAACTGGACACCGGATGGCTTCATCGGCCAGCTCTTTCGCCTCATCGGCGCCTATGTTCCGCCGCCCGCCGGCATGAAATCCCCGGTTCTTTGGGGCACGGAACCGCACATCGTCGAACTGTTCGGCGCGCAAGCCGCGGACATCCGCACGGAGCGCAAGTTCTACAACTTCCGCTACCGCTCCGCCGCGCACTGGATCGACGTCTTCCGCAACTACTACGGGCCGATGCACAAAGCCTGCGCGGCACTGGAAGCGTCGCAGCAGGCCAACCTGTTCGAAGATATCGCCACGCTCCTCGGGGGCCTGAACGTGGGCGGGCCGAACTCGCTCGTCGTGCCCAGCGAATACCTTGAGGTCGTCATCGCCAAGCAGTGACGCCGGATGGTCGGGGGCCAAGCTCGACACAGGCTCGATAAAGGGTCAGGACTTTCGCTTTCCGTCATTCCCGCGCCAGCGGGTAACCCATTAAAAGAATGGATGCCTGTTTTCGTGGGCATGACGATTCAAGAGTTTTTTACGAAGCCCTGATGTTCATTCTCACTCTCGCGATCGAGGCGCCGCGATGGATTTCCTCTTCTTTCAACCGACTCAGCTAAAATCGCGGGACCCCGCACACGCCCCTATTGCCGTGTTCGGGGCCGCGCTGGCCGAACTCGTGATTCGCCCCGGGGCGACCGTCCAGGTCGGGTTGTGGGGCAAAGGCTACAATGGAGACTGGCTCGGGGTCCGGGTGTACCGGGGTGGAACCCGGGCGAGCGGATCACCGTCATCCCCGGTGAAACTCACCAGAACGGCGAGCGACCCGAAACTGAACCTTCAGGAGTTTCAGGTGACCGGGCTACGGGAGGGCGATACCTTGATCGGTGTGACGGCGAGCGGCCACCCACGGACCGAGGCACTCCCGGTGTACGAGCTGCGTAACACGCCCTCCGGGTTCATGCGGCAGGCGGCCAACGAAAGCAAGTTGCTCCGCTGGTCGATCCCGGGGATTTGTCCGGACGCCATTCCCTACCTGGCCCTCCAGGATCCGAAAATGGGGGCCATGCCGGTACTGAAGGATTTGACCATCAAGCTGCTCATGAATGTCCACGGCCTAGCCGTCCACACAACCGCCGGGACCGCTGCCCGTTCCCCATATGTGATGGCCCGGTGGGGGTGCATCGAACCGTGGAACAGCCACAATGTGAATGCCCACTTCGGCGTTGCCGGGGACGGTACCCTGGTCCAGTTCGTTCCGACCACCTTCGTGGCCTATGCCCAGTACAGTCCGGGGAACGAGCACTGGATCAGCGTCGAGGTGGACAACAACGGCACGGCTCCAATGAACGCCCTGCAACTGGCCAGCGTGCGGTCTTTATTCCGGTGGGTGGCCAACACCCATGGAGTCCCGCGACAGGTGGCGACCGGCTGCTTGTTCCCGAAAGCAGCGCATTTCGACAGGCTCACCACCGAGGTTTGCGAACGGGCCGACGCGGCAATCACCACCGACCCGTACATGGCTTGCATGTCCCGGGGAGTATCCTGCCACTGGTGGTTGGAGGGGACGAAGACCAATGGTTCTCACGGCTGTCCTGGTCCGGGCATTCTGAACCAGCTCGACGCCGTGGCCCGGGGTTGATGAGAGCCATTGATCAAGCGGTTAGCCTTGATCATCGTTCCGGTTAATACCTTGTGATCCACAGGGATGTAAAATTGAATATCATATATGAATCAGCAATTTATATTTTATTGTACAAGGTTTTTAACTCATGTTTGACCGGATTGATGATCAAGACCTGATGGGCCGCTGTTCATTCGGATGGCCTGGCACAGCGCGGGCACCTCGTTGCACCGATCGCCGGCGGGCACCCGTTCGGTAAGGCGCATGGTGCACACGCCCCGTCCCCGTGTCTGGGCACCAAACCTGCGGCTGCGGGCTTGGAGTAGCAAGGCTAATTTTGCCCAACGCGCCAAAAATGTAAAAGTTCCTCATCGAAAGAAGTTAATGACTAGGTTTTACGAGATTAAGGGTGCAAAAATCTAACGGGACAGAGGAAAAACGCACGTTGTTTTCAGCAAAGGTTGTTGCACTGGAAATCGCATGCAATTGGTCTGGAAAACCAAATAAAATCAATGGTGAGGAAAGTAAACTTTTTGCACTCTTCGACTTGTTTCATTCAGATTTCATATTTCCATTTTGGCTATTTTTACCTTTTCGGCG
>JALOPB010000309.1 GCA_025454115.1 Desulfobacterales bacterium
AGGAGCCGACGATGAACATCCAGATCGTTAAAATCGACAATCCGAATCAATTGAACTTCATTTTGGGGCAATCGCACTTCATAAAGACCGTGGAGGACATGCACGAGACCATCGTTTCCACGGTTCCGGGCGCGCGGTTCGGGCTGGCCTTCTGCGAGGCGTCCGATGTCTGTCTGGTGCGGCATTCCGGAACGGATCCGGAACTGGTCGACCTGGCCAAAAAGAATGCCTATGCCCTGGCGGCCGGGCACAGTTTCATCGTCTTCATGAAGGACATGTACCCGATCAACATTTTGAACGCCGTCAAGAACCTGCCGGAGGTCTGCCGCGTTTTCTGCGCGACGGCTAACCCGGTCGAGGTGATGATCGGCGAGACCGAGCAGGGGCGCGGGATTCTGGGGGTGATCGACGGCTTCAAGTCCAAAGGGGTCGAAACCGAAGCGGACATCCAGAAGCGCAAGGAACTGCTGCGCAAAATCGGATACAAGCATTAATATGGCTCCGGCAATAAATAAGCCTATTTGTCATCGGCGGTGGGATGGGGTTTTAGCCGCAGCGCGCCGCCGCCATGCCTTCAACGACCCAGCGACCGGCAGCAAGCCCGCTCCATATGTATCCGGACAGCCCCGGAGGACCGACCCTCACGGAGCCGTCAGGCTTCTCTGCCTGTCTGCAGTTCCTCTAGACGGCTTGGGGGCGTGGCAGGATCACCTGAAAAATTGGCGGCGGCGCGCTGCGGCTAAAACCCCATCCCACCGGACCCCGGCTGAAGTTGGATCGGTTTTACCGGAGCATGGGTAAGAGCCTTATGAAAAAGCGATTCATTCTGGCAGTGGCAGCGGTCGCAGTACTGGCTGCAGTTCTCGGCGGCATCAAGGGTCTGCAGATCGATCGCATGATCGCCCATGGCAAGCAATATGTGCCGCCGCCGGAAACCGTCACGACGGCGAAGGCGACGATCCAGAATTGGGAGTCGGTGCTGACCGCGGTCGGCTCGCTGACGGCGGTCCAGGGGGTGACCGTAACGGCGGAGCTGAGCGGGAAGATCGTGCAGATCGACTTCAAGCCGGGCTCCCTGGTGAAAGCGGGAGAGCTCCTGGTGAAGCAGGACATCTCCTCGGAAGAGGCTCAGCTGCGCGCGGCCGAGGCGACGGTGGTGCTGGCCAAGCTGAATCTGGAGCGTCTGGGCAAACTGCTCTCCGAGCGGACCATCTCCCAGGCCCAGTTCGACAACGCCGAGGCGAGCTACAAGCAGGCCGTCGCTCAGGCGGACAACATCCGCACCGTGATCGCCAAGAAGACCATCCGGGCGCCCTTCACCGGAAGGCTGGGCATCCGCCTGGTCAACCTGGGTCAGGTTATCAACGAAGGCCAGTCGATTGTTTCGCTGCAGTCGCTGGATCCGATTTTCGTCGACTTTGCCCTGCCGCAGCAGCAGCTCGCGCTCGTGCAGCCGGGACTTCGGGTGCGGGTGACCACCGATGCGTTGCCCGGTCAGGTGGTTGAGGGCAAGATTACCGCCATCAATCCCCAGGTGGACACGGCCACGCGCAACATCCGGGTGCAGGCGACGGTGGCCAATCCTTACGAGCAGCTGCGTCCGGGCATGTTCGTGAGCGTCGGGGTGGTGCTGCCGGCGCAGCCGGCCGTGCTCGTCATCCCGGCAACGGCGGTGCTCTATGCCCCTTACAGCGATTCGGTGTTCGTTGTGGAGGAGCGGTCCGACGAAAAGACCGGCGCGTCCGTCCGGGTGCTGCGCCAGCAGTTTGCCCAGCTGGGGGAAAAGCGCGGTGATTTCATCGCAGTCGTTTCCGGCCTTCAGGCCGGCGACACGGTGGTCAGCACCGGCGTCTTCAAGCTGCGCAACGGGCAGACGGTCGTCGTCGACAACGCGCTGGCCCCGGAATTCAAGCTGCATCCCAAGCCTGAAGAGAATTAGCATGAAATTCACCGATCTCTTCATCCGCCGCCCCGTCCTCGCCGTCGTGGTCAACCTGCTGATCATCATCGCCGGCCTGCAGGCGATTCGCGGGCTGAACGTGCGCCAGTACCCGCGCAGCGAGAACTCGGTGGTTACGGTTTCGACGGTGTATGTCGGCGCGAGCGCCGAACTCGTGCGCGGGTTCATCACTACGCCCTTGGAGCGGGCCATCGCCGCCGCGGACGGCATCGACTACATCCAGTCCAAGAGCGCTCAGGGACTTTCCACCATCAGCGTTCGGCTGAAACTCAACTACGATCCGATCAAGGCACTGTCGGAGATCAGCTCCAAGGTCGACCAGGTGCGGGGCGACCTGCCGCCGGAAGCCGAGGTGCCGACTCTGAACGTCGAGTCGGCCGACAGCCAGTTCGCCTCGGCCTATTTGAGCTTCACCGCCGAAGCCCTCAAGCAGAACCAGATCACCGACTACCTCATCCGGGTGGTCCAGCCCCGGCTCTCGGCGCTGGAGGGCGTGCAGCGCGCCGATATCCTCGGCGCGCGGACCTTCGCCATGCGCATCTGGCTCAAGCCCGAACGCATGGCGGCCCTCAATATCAGCCCGGTGCAGGTGCGCCAGGCCCTGGCCGCCAACAACTTTCTGAGCGCGGTCGGCCAGACCAAGGGCGCCTTGGTCCAGGTCAATCTGACGGCCAACACCGATCTGCGCTCGGTGAACGAATTCAAGCGGCTGGTCATCCGGCAGCAGGAGGGCGCCGTCGTGCGCCTGGAAGACATCGCCAGCGTGGTGCTCGGCGCCGAGGACTACGACGCGGAAGTGCGGTTCTCGGGGCAGACCGCGGTGTTCATGGGGATCTGGCCCCTGCCCAACGCCAATTCCATCGACGTCATCCGGCGCGTCAGCAGCGAGATGGAGTCCATTCAGCGCCGCCTGCCGTCGGGCATGCAGGCGCGCGTGGCCTACGACGCCACCGACTACATCAACCATGCCATCCACGAGGTGCTGCGCACGCTGACGGACACCCTGCTCATCGTCGTGGTCATCATTTTTTTGTTTCTGGGCTCTTTCCGATCCGTGCTGGTGCCCGTGGTAGCGATTCCCCTCTCCCTCATCGGCGCGGTGTTCCTGATGCAGGTTTTCGGGTTCACCATCAACTTGCTGACGCTCCTGGCGATCGTGCTCTCCGTCGGTCTGGTGGTGGATGACGCCATCGTGGTGGTCGAGAACGTCGAGCGCCACCTGAGCGAGGGCCAGTCGGCCCTGGACGCCGCCCTGATTGGCGCCCGAGAGCTGGTCGGCCCGATCATCGCCATGACGGTTACGTTGGCGGCGGTCTATGCGCCGATCGGCCTGCAGGGCGGGCTGACCGGGTCGTTGTTCCGGGAGTTCGCTTTTACGCTGGCGGGCGCGGTGACCATCTCCGGTGTCGTAGCGCTGACGCTGTCGCCGGTGATGTCCTCGCGGCTGTTGACGCCGGGAATCGCCGAGCGCGGCTTCGCCGGAAAAATTGCGCGGGACTTCAAACGCTTTACGGCATTTTACGGCCGCTGGCTCGACCGCACGCTGGACGCACGGCCGGCTGTCTACATGGTGTGGATCGTGGTCAGCCTGCTGACCGTGCCCATGTTCATGATGTCGCCGCGCGAGTTGGCGCCGACCGAAGATCAAGGGGTGATCTTCGGCATCCTGGACGCCTCAGCTAATTCCACCTTGGACCAGACCAGTCGGTACGCGGCCGCAGTCAACCGCACCTATCACGACATTCCGGAGACCGACTTCACCTTCCAGGTAACGCAGCCGAACTCCGGTTTTTCCGGCATGGTGGTCAAGCCCTGGGGCGAGCGCGAGCGAAGCATTTTCCGCATCCTGCCGGAAGTCCAGCGGAAACTTCAGGGTATTCCCGGCATCCGGCTGCTGCCGGTTCTGCCGCCGGCCCTGCCCGGAGGCGGGCAGTTCCCGGTGGAGTTCATTCTGGCGTCCACCGCCGAGACCGCCGAAATCCTGCAATTCGCCCAGCAGATCCAACTCAAGGCGCTGCAAAGCGGACTGTTTGCCTTCCCGCCGCTCATCGACGTCAAGATCGACCAGCCGCAGTCCGAGATCATCGTCGACCGCGACAAAGTGGCCGAGCTCGGCGTGGACCTG
>JALOPB010000310.1 GCA_025454115.1 Desulfobacterales bacterium
CGGGAAATCAGGGGAGAAAATCGTTTCTCTGGTCGGGTTGGCGGGAAGTGGTTGTGCGAGATGATTTCGGCGTTTATTATCAAGGAGTTACGAGGAGCGTGGGCTTTGAGACTGTTTTGCGGTAGGTCGACGCACCCTCCACCATTTAAAAAAGACAGACCCGTCCACTAACCACGTCCGGTTGGTGGACTTTTTTGTTTTTATTAGTATTGTCATAGACTTACGTCACTTTGAAGGTCTCGGCGCTGCCGCCCCGATCACTCCCTTTTCTGGAAACTTGTCATACCTCGCTTCTATTTCGGCTCAAAATTCTCCGCATTCTTACCCCCATTCTCCGGACCTCGTCCGGTGTCCTGCATTTTTTCCTGCAACCGCTGTTCGGCGATCTCGTCGGCAAACTGGTTGATACTCTTCATGATTCCGTCAAACAGATCGTTGACGTCCATGGTCGGTCGCTCCTCGTTTTGAATACTGATTGCTCCCCTGCTTACTTACCGGAGAGACGGAGAAAGTGTCGGGCGTTGTCTGAATTTTTTCGTGTCTGTTTTCTGAAGTCTTACTTACCGGGTGGCTACTGGATGTGTCGGAAAATTATGAAATAATCGCCAATTTCCCGCTTTCCACATGCGATGTCACCTGCTATATTGAGGGCCGTAATTGTACGTTGGGCAAATTGCATTCGCTCGTCGCCGGTGAATTGGTGGCGCACCAGGAATTGAGACAAACCGATATGGCAAAGGCATGAGCGACAAACCCGTCTCCCTGACGCAAGTACCAGAAGGTTATGCCGACTGGCTGGCCGAACTTAAAATCCGCATTCATTCGGCCCAGCAACGGGCAACCCTGGCGGTCAACCGCGAACTGGTGACGCTCTACTGGCAGATCGGCCGCGATATTCTGGCTCGGCAGGCCGAACAGGGCTGGGGGGCCAAGGTGATCGACCGGCTGGCCCACGACCTGCGCAATGCCTTCCCGGAGATGAAGGGCTTTTCACCCCGCAATCTTAAATACATGAGGGCTGTTGCCGAAGCCTGGCCGGAGCCTGAATTTGTGCAGCAGGCTGCTGCACAATTGCCGTGGTTTCACCTGTGTACACTTATTGACAAACTGGCTACCCGTGAGGAGCGCGACTGGTATCTTGCAAAGGCAGTTGAACACGCTTGGTCCCGCAACGTGCTGGTGATGTAGATCGAAACCCGTCTGCTGGAGCGACAGGGCAAGGCAATCACCAATTTCGAACAGCGGCTGCCCAAGCCCGACTCTGACCTTGCCCGCGAATCGATAAAAGATCCTTACCGATTCGACTTCCTGGGATTGACCGACGAAGCGCAAGAACGGGAAATCGAGGGCGCATTGGTTCAGCATGTCACCCGATTTCTGTTGGAACTGGGCGCGGGTTTCGCCTTTGTCGGGCGACAAGTCCTGCTCAATGTAGGCGGCGAGGAGTTTTTCATCGACCTACTTTTCTATCACCTCAAGCTGCGCTGCTATGTGGTGATCGAGCTCTAGGCCGATAAATTCAAGCCGGAACATCTGGGCCAGTTGGGTTTCTATCTGACCGCCGTGGACCGGCAGGTGAAGGCCGAGCAGGACAACCCGACCATCGGTCTGCTGCTGTGCAAGAGCAAGAATAAGGTAGTGGCGGAATACGCCCTGGGCGACAAGACCCAGCCCATGGGTATTTCCGAATACAAGCTGCTGGAATCCCTGCCCGAGCCTTTACAAACCAACCTGCCCAGTATCGAGCAGATTGAGAGAGAACTGGAGGGCGGCGATGAGTAGATCACATATTCGAAATTTTCGAATAACTGCCGCCGAGGGTGAACCGGTTCCCGGGCAGGTGATGAGAAAATTCGGAATTTCCGAATTCCTTGCCTGGCCGACCGAGGTGGAGAAACACTTTGTCGAGGCCGAGGCCGAACTGAAGAAAATCGAAGCGACGCAGAAGAAGAGGGGCAAGAAATGACCGAAGCCACTCGCAATCTGCTGGAACAACATTTCGACACCGCCTTTGCCGCGCCCGACGGCGTCGCTAAGCTGCGCGAGTTGATCCTGACCCTCGCCATGCAGGGGAAGCTGGTGGAGCAGAACCCGAACGATCCACCGGCTTCGGAACTGTTGAAGGAGATCGAGGTCGACAAAAAACGCCAAGTCAAAACAGGTAAAATCAAGAAGCCAAAATCTCTTCCTGCCATTGATCAGGCGGATGCCTCCTATGTTTTACCGCAAAGCTGGACATGGACGCGCCTCGGCACCATCGGCAATATTTTTAACGGCAACAGCATCAATGCCCGTGAAAAGGAAACAGACCCGTTGAAAGGAATGATCAAGAAATGGGCGGAGGGAGAATCTTACGCTCTGATGCTGCCCGTGCCTGCGAACGCTGACATACAGAAGCAGGTTATCCGCAACGCCGCCACCGGTGAAACCTTTGGCGGCGACTCCTGCTGTGAGATAGAGCATCTGTTTTACGGGATCGATTCCACCAAGAATTATTACCAGCAGGAGCCTTGCGTCGGCGGCACCAAGATCGTCTTTAAATCAGACGGGGAGAAAACAGCTTTCGCCAAGGAACTCGTGCCAACCCTTGCCCCGACCTGCTTTGAAGTCTTCCGTCCCATGTTCGAGTTCATCAAGTCGAGGTGCCCGGGCGATGCGGAAGGAGAGGAGGTAGCTCCATGATCAAGCCCTCTACCTACCAGCCGCCCTACACCATAACCCCCGAGATCCTTAACCGGGTCGCCGCGATCAGCGAGGCCATCGGGCGGCTGACCGTGCTCACCGACCAGGCGAGAGCCTTGCGGCTGCGCCGCATCAACCTCATCCGCACCATTCACGGCTCACTGGCCATCGAAGGCAACACCCTGAGCGAGGCACAGATCACCGCGATTCTGGAGGGCAAGCGGGTCATTGCCCCGCCCCGTGAGGTCCAGGAGGTGAAAAACGCCCTGGCCGCCTATGAACGCTTCGATAGCTGGAAGCCAGAGTCCGAAAAGGACCTGTTGGAAGCCCATCGGATCCTGATGTCCGGCCTGATCGACGAGGCGGGGCTGTATCGGCGTGGCGGCGTGGGGGTGATGGCGGGAAGCCAAGTGATTCACATGGCTCCGCCCACCGACCGAGTGCCGCATCTGATGGCCGATCTGTTCGGCTGGCTGGCCGCCACCGAGGCCCACCCGCTCATCGCCAGCTCGGTTTTTCACTACGAGTTCGAATTCATCCACCCCTTTGCCGATGGTAACGGCCGCATGGGGCGGCTGTGGCAAAGCCTGATTCTGGCCCGCTGGAATCCCCTGTTCGCCGACATCCCGGTGGAAAGCCTGATCTTCGAGCACCAGGCCGAGTACTACCAGGCAATTCAAAAAAGCACCCAAAAGACCGATTCCGCCCCGTTCATCGCCTTCATGCTGCGGATGATTTTGGATACCGTGACCATCTCCGCCCCCCAAGTCAGCCCCCAAGTCACCCCCCAAGTCGGTGAGCTGCTGGCGGCAATCGAGGGCGAGATGGGCCGCGAGGCACTGCAATTCGCCCTGGGGCTTTCGGACCGCAAATCCTTCCGCGAGCGCTACCTCAAACCGGCCCTGGCCGACGGCCTGATTGAGATGACCATCCCCGACAAACCCAACAGTCGCTTGCAGAAATACCGCTTGACCGACAAGGGCCGTCAAGTGATAGCCCAGCACGGTAGGGGATAACTTGTGACAAACTCGCGACACGGCTTGCGACATCGAGCTATGACAACCAATCATCAAACAGCCCATGGGGTCGGGCCACGGTATGTAGTTGATTATTCTGGTTTAATGTTCCAAAGAAAAGTGCTTTCTTGGCCTATATCCGGTATTGTTGCCCCCGAATGAGAGTTATAGGCTGAAAGCTTTTCCTGCGCTTGATATCTTCAGCGCTCATTGGCAAGAAGCACGATATTTATAGGTATTTATTGGCATGTATAAGTAAAATTTGATATACATGCTTATAAATTACTATAGAAAGATTACCCATGGACAAGATCAGAAATCCTTTTTCACCCGGTGCAGGTTCCCCTCCGCCGGAATTGGCGGGTCGAGACGGCGTTCTCGAAC
>JALOPB010000047.1 GCA_025454115.1 Desulfobacterales bacterium
ACGCTCTTTCGAATATCGCATGATCGATCCTCCCTCGCCCCCACTATATCCGATAATAGAGAGAAAGGAATCATGCGACAACTACCCTGACACAGGGGGGGAATATGCCGCTAATCGATGCAAGACCAGCGAAGATCGGATTTTCCCAATTTCCTACGAGACAGCTCGGATGATAGTGGCCAAGGCCGGTAAAATGGTCGGCGTTCCCCTCAGGCCACACGATCTCCGCCGGTATGCCGCAACCTATGCCAACCGATCCGGCGTTCCCATCGAGATCGTCAGCAAAGTGATCCTCCGGCATTCAAATCTATCGACCACCCAGCGTTACCTTGGAAAGATCACCGACACCGAGGCCATGAGATGGATTGAAAACCTGTACGCCTAAAATGAAGCGGGGTGGTCCTATTTTGGGGGCCGCCCCTTATTGCCGGTGATTGAGGCATTTAACCTCACGTTTTCAGAAAGCGGATATGGTGAGGGTCGCTGTCACTATTCCAGCATTCTTTACAATTAATTTTCGTGTGATATTAACGAAATCAATAGTCTAACTATACTATGCAAATGATAAAGGTATTTATCCAATAGAGGACAAAACCTTTTTTGACTGCATTAGAAAACCATCGGCCTCAATCTCTTCGAAAATATCAACCGCTTTAATAATATTTTCCCTGGCCATCTCCATCCTTTTTTTCGCTTTATGGACGAGCCCCAAACCAAAGTAGGCTTGAGCTATTAGTCCCTTAGCACCAATTTCGTCAGCGATGCGAATCTCATTATTGAAATGCTCTTCAGCCTTCCTTGCGGCACAAGGAACAAGTTTTATTAAGGACCAAATATTTTTAAACAGAAATGAAAAACTCTTTGGTCCACTTCCTTCAATTATCCGAAGATATAGTTGACCGTAAAAGCCGTGGGCAGCTGCTAATGCGTACCTCCTAGAAACTTTTTGCCAGATCTGCATTGCTTTATCAACTAATTTTAATCCTCTACATAAGTCACCTACGGCGACCAAGACATATCCCTTTGAAGCCCCCTGTGTCAGGGTAGTTGTCGCATGATTCCTTTCTCTCTATTATCGGATATAGTGGGGGCGAGGGAGGATCGATCATGCGATATTCGAAAGAGCGAAATGATCTTTTGAAAGTCCAAGCGAGGCTTTGAAATTTTGAATTGCTAATTGAAAATTACCTGCAAGAAAATTAGACAGCCCAATTGCCGCTTCAGCCATGGATAGATGCCTTGGGTCGGATTTTCTTTTTCCTTCATTAAGAAGCTCATTTCCCAATTCACGAAGCATCCGAATATCTCCTTTGTACCAATAGGCGGAACCCAACCCCAAAGCAACCCTGTGGAGAGGCAAATCGGCCTTAAGGTTTTTTGATATTTTCTGAGCTCTTTTTCCAAAATTGACTGCTTCATCCAAGCGGCCAAGGTTTGCACAAGTGGCTGCAAGACGGAAGCATGTGTGCCCTATAATTTTAAGGCTTCTCATCTGTTCTCCCAGATCGAGGGCTTTCCGAAGGTATGAATACGACTCTGTAAATTTTTCCTTCCAACATAATGCGATTCCGAGTTGGCTGAAAAACATACCGAGCCTTTTTTTATCACCGAGTGATACGGATAATCCCTCATAACGCTCGAAGAGATTTATGAGTTCAGAGTAACGTCCCTCCCAAAGTAGAGGAAAGGCCCACTCATTAAGTAGATCGATGAGCAAGGTGTCTTTTTCCTTGCTTTGGGGCATCTTTTGAGAAAGAAGTTCGAAGGCTTCCTTATAATTATTGTTTGACTCCTCCATTGCACACTTTGAAAAATCCTTCTGCCCCGCCTTCATCAAATAATTGACTGCTCTGGTCACTGATTGACCCTGTTTGAAATGTAAAGCTAATATTTCATAAAATTCAGGGAGTCTGTCATGAAATATCTGTTCTATCACAAGGCCTGTGCGTTCATGGAGCTCTTGGCGTTCCTTTTTGAGCAAACCATTGTAAACCGCCTCTTGGGTGAGAGCGTGCTTAAACACATATTCTAAATCTGGAGGCAACCCTCTTTTACGGATCAAGTCAAGGCTCTCCAGGCCATTAAGACATTTGTCGATCTGGCCTTTGAACTCCGTAACCCGATTAAGGATATCATATAGAAAGACTCTCCCAATTACCGATGCCTCCTGCAGGATTCGTTTGGCCGCTTTTTCCAAACGATCGAGCCTTGCTGATATTACACCGTGAACTGTGGATGAAATATTCAACTCGCTTATTTGCCGGGTCAGAAGCCATTTGCCATCATGCTGCTTCAGGATATCAGACTCGATCAGCGAATTGATCAACTCTTCCAAATAAAAAGGATTCCCCTCTGTTTTGTCCTGTAAAAATTTTTCTAAACCAGGGGGAAGCGAACCTGACTTTAACAAAGAGCCTACCATCTCCTGGGTCTCTACTGCTGAAAAGTCCAGAAGTCGAATTTCATGGTAGTTTTCTAATTGGACACTTGATTGGAGGATTGTAAATAGGCTAAAAGGTGGTCTATAAGAGCAGATTACAAAGATAGGGTGGTGGATTTCGGTCAGCACCTGATGGAGGAATGATAGGACGGATGTGTCAGCCCAGTGAAGGTCCTCCAAAAAAAGAATAGTGGGAATCTTCTTGGCCAATGCAGTTAGGATAACCTTTACCCCTTCCTCAAGTCGGTACTTCAACAGATCAGGACTTATATCTTCCAGTTCAGGGTAACTGAGCGAATAGAGGCTCCCAATAAAGGGAACTATTTCTCCTGCCTTGCCAATAAGCTCCTTTGTCCTTAAATGAATCTTCTCTTTGATCTTTTCCGGAGGGTCTGTTTCTCTTATTCTGAACGCTCTGGTAAGTAGATCGATTAGCAGAAAATAGGGGGTATTTTGTGCATAGGCATAAGCATGTCCTTCCAGGAATTGGACTTCATCATTGTTTAGACTTGCCTTAAAATCCTTCACCAGTCGGCTTTTTCCAGTGCCAGCATCACCGCAAATTAAAAAAACAGAACCCTTTCCCTCTCTCAGATTTGTTAGTGCATTATTTAGCCGTGACATTTCATCTTTTCTTCCGATAAGATTAGCCCTCATTCCAGATAGACGGTGTATGGTAACCGGCCTTTCCTTTGGAGACAGGACCCGATAGACAGAAACCGGCTCTTCTTTGCCTCTGATTTTTTTGGTGTCCAGTTCCTCAAAGTCAAAGTGTCCCTCGGTTTGCCGGTAGGTCTCATACCCCACAAAAATTTGATTTTTCCTTGCCAGATTCTGTAAACGTGCTGCCGTGTTAATGGCATCTCCAGTCAACCCGTGGGTCCCTTTTCCAACATCAACTTCTCCGGTAACCACAAGTCCGGTGTTTATTCCGGTATGCATGGTCAATGAACGTCCGATTCTTTCTTCAAATTTTGGGCTGATTCCCTCTACAGTTGTATGTATTTCCATGGCTGCTCTGATGGCACGGATTGGATCGTCTTCATGGGACTGTGGCACACCGAACACTGCCATTACTGCATCACCAATAAAGCGCTCAATAAATCCATCATAACTCTTTATTATTGCAGTAATTTTACTAAAAATATGGCTCATGATCTCTTTGACTTCTTCAGGATCGAGCCTTTCTGTCATGGCGGTATATCCAGATAGATCGGAGAACATGATTGTGACATGTTTCCGTTCGCCTTCGATGGTGGAGCTTGTTTTATATTCCTTCGTTTCCAAAGGGTGACCACAACTGCCACAAAATTTAAATCCATCAGGATTGTCAAATTGGCATTCCAGGCACTTCATATGATGCCCTCAACGGAAATTTGGTTATTAAGCTGATTTTATGTGGGAACAAACATGTCGGCTTTTAAAATAGCCGTGAGCTTTCGCTGGAATTTGTCCTGTGCCATAAGCCAACTCCTATGCAGAAAGTTTTGGCAAATGAAGGATGGGAAAGGCGAAGGTGGAAGGAAGCGTCAATGGGGAGGCGGTGAGACCCAAACTACACAACCAACCCAACGTCCGCTTCAGGTCCGCTGCAATGGAAAAAATAGCCCAACTTGTTGGAAATATATCTTAGTCAGGGGCAGAGAATCAAATTAAATCAATCCCTGGGTGAAGTCTATATCACAAGGAACACCCACTTTGTGATTTGTCGATGATCTGTCAGCCATACAACAGTCGAAAATAATTGCAGATTAATTTAATGTATCCTATCCTTTCAAATACCAACCTATGGAGGAAAGTTCTAATCCTTGAGGGATGAACCGTAAACGACTACCGTCCACGTAATTCGCGTGTATACCAGGTGCCACCCGATCCGCTGTAGCTGGATGCTTCGCCCCATATAAGATGCGTTCGGCCCTCGCCATCAACTGCGATCTCGAAATAGTCGCCATAGGGAAAGGCATAACCGGCGTCAGTCTTGTATGGCGCTCCTGTCGGTTGATCAGATACCCTCACTGCCTCACTCCAGGAATTGCCACTGTCGGTCGTGTGGCGATACCATGTGTTCCAGGCGCTGGTGCTGCCATTGCGGTCATCTTGCCAGGCCATGCGAAAATCCCCAGGCGTCGGTCCGGCGGCTAAGGCCGGAAAGGCGTTGTTAACCGTTGCCGAGCCGTTTGATATTTCTATCCGATCGCCCCAGTTCACGCCGTCATTAGAGGCCCGTTCCCACATGCGTTGCGGAGCCCCTGGAGTGTCGGAGGCATTGTAGGCAAGCATGATGGTCCCAACCGAATCGACCGCCAAGACCGCAGAAGGACCAAAAAACCCCAGATAGCAGCCGGGTGACCAACCGCAGGAGGGCGCCTCCCGCGATGCATCGACGCGGGTGGTCGTCCATGTCGTGCCACCATCGCTTGATTTTAGGACATTGATGAAGGCGTCTCCAGTGTAATCGAGACTGTAGTCAGTGACAGCAAAATACGCATTGCCATCAGGAGCAACTATGCCGCCTGTGTGAAACCAATAGCGCTTGTCGTTACTGGTCTGAACAGGTTGGGAAAAGGTTGCCCCATAATCATGAGAGGCTACGACATAGGAATCACTCGCATTGAAGGCGATATAAACGTCTCTGCCGTCGGCTGAAATCGCCAAAGTTGGCTTGTCGGACCAGTTGGGCTTAATGGATTTCGTAGTGATGGAAATGGGAGCAGTCCAGGATTTGCCCCGATCGGCGGATTTGATGAACTTGACGCCTGGGACATAATCGTTCAACCAAGCGACATAGATGGTTCCGTCGCTTGAGACTTCGATCTGAGGGTCGTTGTGAGATTTGCGGAAAGGCGTCAGAAACTGGTCGGTTTGCCAGGTCGTTCCCCCATCTATCGATCGTCGGAAGATGATGTAGGGTCCGGCGCAACGCTTGCAGGGTTCGGGGCCATTATAACGGGTGGTCAGTTGGTAAACGTAACCGGCAGCTCGGTCAACAGCGATAGCGGGTTCCCAATCGTTGTAAGGCCCCCATAGACGTTCTTCTTCAAAGCCATTGTTGGACAGGGAAAGCGTCGGTCTGGCTTTGATTGTAACTTGCTCGTTGATCGATGCGGCTTCCGGAATCAATCTCCGTTTTCCAGATATAATTGATTCCTCTTGCGACACAGAGCATCCGTAAAATACGAGAGCACCAAAAACGGTAAGCAGTCCAAGAATCATTATCCGAGTTAGTTTTGACCTTATTGTGGGCGACGTCATCATATCGTTCACCTTCGCGTTATTAAAATTCTCGCCAGGTATTGGCCTGGTTCGGCAACTTTCCTAATGTGGAGACGGTTAGTCAGCGCATGATTTAAGTTGTCCGGTGTTATGCGCCACCTCCCTGTGAAGAAGGTTTGGCCAATTAAGGATGGGAGAGGAAAATAAAAAATGAAATTGGGCTGGTGAAGTGAGGTCATAACCGCTTTAACGAACCAGCGCCCGAATCAGACCCGGTGTAATGGTAAAGGTTGCCTTTTTAGCTGAGGATATACCTCAGCCAGGGGTAGAGAATCAAATACTGACGAAATCGGTCACCACATAGCGCACGTGAATCCCGCGCGGTCGCGCGTATCTGTCTTCTGCAGGACTCGAAGCCGCATAGCGGGCGAGAAATCTTCCTCCATTTGACTGCCCTTTGAGGATTATAACCTTTAAGTTTGGAAAAATGTCCGGGTTGCATAGTTGGGCCAACAATTGGTCCATAACGTCGAAGGAACGAATTGTGAAGGACCGAGGAGCGCGGGTAAGTTTGCCGGATGGATTTCCCGATGCTCGGCCGCCCGACCAATAAAGGACATCATTCAGAACAGGGCCGCTGACCTCGTCTTTGCTAATATCGTTTGCGTCCAAATTAAAAAACTGCGGCGCGATGACGTAGGTTTCGCCAGCCACGCTTGACTCTGTTGCTGCCCGCGTCGCCACCGTCTGTTTGCCGTTAGCGTAATATGCGTTCGCATCCCCACCAGTGCCGTGCAACGAGAGAATGATCATTCGAATATTTTGATTGGGGACTTCAACCAGTGTATCAGCCTGGTACGGCAGCTTCGGTGTCACCCAAGCGGTTCCCGCAGTTACATTGATATTGAATATTTCGAATCGTTTAGGCGTAATACTTGCCATGGTCTTTCCTCCTATACAGCCTAACGTATCGAGGCTTTCTTGTGAGGGGTGAAGACTCGAACATATCCATCTCCCTGCCCGAAGAACAGTGCATACGGCTTACATGGCTGACCGCCAAAGATACGTATCGATATACAGTGTTTTCGAATCTCAACAATCCTGTCGGATTGTCATGACGGTTACGGTTTCAAAAGAGCTCGGTCCTGATGCGGTACGTTGTTTTGACGAGATGATTGAAAATGGCGGCCCGGTGCAACGCGAACCATTCCGGATGCGCAGAGGAGCGGGCAGAAGTTCAACCGGGCGGTCGCGAAACTCATAAAGAGAATCGAGGAGGCGTTAGACGCCAATAGGCCCCCGTTGTCGATCATGCCTCCCTCAATCGGCTGAAAGAGAAGATTGCGGCTCGGGAACTGAATTCGTTTTAATATAATCCGCTAATAAATGTTGCCATTCACCGATAAAGTCTTCGTATACTTTTTCGCTGAATTCAGAAACAAAAGCATCTCCATTTTTTGACAGAGAAAGATATTTATATGTCACTTGAACTTCCGTTTTTGCCGCTTCCAGTTCGATGCACTTGATTGAAACCACACCAATTTTGGTTTCCGGTTCAATCTTGTAATATTGTACGAAATGGGAGGTGAGGTCATATTTCTTTACGATCCAAATTGCCTTAGAGCTTCCATGATCATGTTTTCTCGTCAAGAATACATAATCCTCAGACAGCTCAGGCGTTCCCATGATGTTCTCGTAATCCCAACCTGGAACCCATGCTTTCTCGCCTTCGGGAGTGAACAATGGAAACAGCTTGGCGATAGGCACAAACAGTGTGAACGCTTTGGTGTGGTGAATTGATTTCATGGCTCTTTGATGTCGCCCAACAAGGTGGTGGGTTGCATTGCTGGAAATCAATATCACAGAGAACGGTTTTTGGCGATATCGGATTTATCCCACGTCTACGCCCACCGTCAATTTCTTGTTTTTTTCCACTACCTCGGATTCACATACCTAGCCCGCTGCGACCATATTCTGGGATCATCCCTCCTGGCTTCCTGCTCGACCGCCCAATAGGGTCCGATATCCTGCCACAGATAATGGATCTCGCGACCGGCAATCTGCGTAATGATGGAGACAGTCCATCGTTGACTTTGTGATGATGGATCCGGTATCATCGTGCGGGTTTCCTGTGACGCCCCAAACACTCTATCGAAGGAGCAGCGACCGCACCATGAAAAAATCCACTACGCAGGCTCTGGCCCTCGTCCTTCTCTGCTGGTTTATCGGTTTTGCAGGCGCCACCATCGCCGAGGCCCAACAGATCACGTTCGGCACCGCCGCGCCGACCGGGGGCTGGATGATGCTCGCCTCCTCGGTATCCAAGATCCTCAACGACAACGTCGCTGGCGTCAACGTCACTCCGGTTCCAAGCCCGCGCGGCAGCGTGGAAAACATTGAAACCATTCAAAACGGGGAGAGGGAGTTGGGCCTGACCATGGCGAACATCGCGCTGCAGGCGAAAAAGGGGCTGCCTCCGTTCAAACAGCCTGCGACCGGCATCAACGGCTGGTTCTCGGCCCACTACGGCTACTGGTACCTGCTGGCGCGCGAAGACAGCGACATCAAGAGCTTTCAAGACCTGAAGGGCAAGCGGATCGCCATCGGCAATCCCGGCGACGGCGACGAGGCGCTGAACAAAGAGGTCTTCGAGGTCCTGGGACTCGCGTGGAAGGACTTCCGGCCGGAATACAGCGGTTTGTCGGGAGCAATGGACCTTATCAAGCAGAATCAGATCGATGCCTTCGCCTATGTCGCCCAGCCGAAGCTTCCCAGCCTGACGGAACTGCTCGGGAGCAAAAAGCTGCGTTTGGTCGCCATCCCGGAGGACGGCCTTAAAAAAGTGGAAGCGGCGCTGCCTTACGTCGTGCTCAAGACGATGCCGCGCAGCGATTTCGAGAAACTCGCCATGCCCGAGTCGGCCACCGTGATTTCAATCAATCACATGGCCATCTGCAGCGCGGCGTTGAAGGAAGAAACGATGTACGCGTTTACCAAGGCGCTCTTCGAAAACATCAACGCCGTCCAGGAAACCAGCAAGACCTTCGCGGTGATCACTCCGGAAAACGCGGTAAAGGGCCTTCCGATCCCGATCCACCCCGGCGCGCTGAAATTCTACCGGGAAAAGGGCCTGCTGCAATAGGGCCTGATGGGTCTGTGCGCAAGCGGGCTCGCGAAGGACATCGCGCGCCCGCAGAGGCTTCCTTAACTCATCAAGACGTGTTCCGGAGGTCGGTGCGATGGCGACACCCTCTGCGGGCAGCCCCCCTGCCGCTCACCTCGAGGTCGACGATATCCTCGGTCGCATCGACGTGATGGATACCGAGGAGACCCCGATAAAGGGTTTCTCCAAAGAGAACCGGCTGGCTGCCTTTCTATTCTCCCTGTTGTCGATCGGTCTGCTCGTCTTCACCTATTATTCCGCGGCGATTTCACCGATGCCGGCCTTCGTCCAGCGGGCGGCGCACCTCGCCTTCATCATCTGTCTCTGCGGCCTGGTCTACCCGTCCGGCTTACGGGTGCTCGCGCGCCATAAGCGCATCGAGGAGGGGTTGAACCTCCTCATGATGGGCATCGGCGTCCTCTGCCTGCTCTACCTCGTTTTCAACTGGAAACAGCTCTACACCTCGGATATCACCTTGTTCGACCAGGCCGTCGCCCTGCTCGTCGTCCTGGTCGTTCTCGAAATCACGCGCCGGTCGATCGGCATGACCCTCGTTCTGATCGTTTTGTTCGGAGTGGCCTATGCGATGCTGGGTCCTCATCTCCCCGAGATCATCTCGCATCGCGGTTATACGCTCAAGCGTATCTTGAGCCAAATTGCGGTCGGCACCGAGGGGCTTTTCGGCTCGACCCTCGGCATCGCTTCCACGTATGTCGCTGGGTTCATCTTTTTCGCCGGCTTTCTAGAGGCCTTTGGCGGCCTTAGAGTCTTCATGAAACTGGCGCTCTCCATCTCGGGTGCGCTGGCCGGCGGGCCGGCCAAGATCGCGGTGATCGCAAGCGGTTTTTTCGCCATGATTTCAGGGAGCACCGTTGCCAATGTCGTCTCCACCGGTTCGATCACCATTCCCCTGATGCGGCGACTGGGCTATCAGAATTCGTGGGCTGGCGCCGTCGAGGCGGTCGCCTCCACCGGAGGTACGATCACCCCTCCCGTCATGGGCGCGACAGCCTTCATCCTTGCGGAATTCATGGGGATTTCCTACATTGAAGTGATGAAGGCGGCCGTCATTCCCTCTTTTCTCTACTATGCCGGGCTTTTTGCCGCCGTCCATGCCCAGAGCCGCAAGTTTGGATTCACCGGGCTTCCCCGCGAAAAGCTTCCCGACCTAAAGAGCGCTCTGCTTCGGAGTGCGCATCTGATCCTACCGATCCTGCTCCTGGTTTACCTGCTGATCGAGCAGTACGTCCCGATCACGGCCGCGCTATATGCCTCCATCGCCCTTTTCCTCATGGCATTTCTCTCACCCGAAACCCGGCCGAGCTGGCCGCGGATCCTGAGAGCCTCCAAGGCGGCCTGCAAGGCGATGGTGGTCGTCTCCGCCGCCTGCGCGGCCGCCGGGATCGTCATCGCGGTTCTCAACCTGACCGGGCTCGGCTTCAAGTTGAGCTCCATCATCGTCTCCATTTCCGGCGGAAATCTCTTCGCCGCCCTCCTCCTCACCCAGGCGGCGGCGGTGGTGCTGGGAATGGGACTGGTTACACCGGCGGTCTATGCGCTCCTGGCGGTCCTGGTGGCGCCGGGCCTCGTAAAGCTCGGGATTCCTCCCATGTCGGCCCACATGTTCATTTTCTTCTGCTCGGCGCTGGCGCCGATCACCCCTCCGGTCGCCCTCGCCGCCTATGCCGCGGCCGGCCTGGCCGAATCGAGCCCATTCGCGGTCTGCATGAATGCGGTGAAACTGGGGCTCGTCGCTTTTTTCCTCCCCTATTTTTTCGTCTACAATTCGAGCCTTCTCTTCATGGGGGATTACCTGGATGTTTCAGGGCATTTTATGACCGCGCTGATCGGCGTGTGCGTTTTGGGTTTTGCGACCCAGGGCTTCCTCCGGCGCCCGCTGTCAAGAATCGAACAGGCGGTTTTTTTGGTGTTGGCCCTGCTCCTGATCGTGCCGGATTTGATTCTTTCCATCATCGGCCTTGTCGGCCTGATCGTGGCGGGTTTGACCACGTCTAAAAAATCGACAGGAAAATCCACCCATGAAACCACTCCTGCTTGAGAACCTTCTCCTGTTCGATGGAACCGGCCTAACCCCTTACAAGGCCGACATCCGGATAGAAGGGGAGCGGTTTGCCTCCGTATCGTCAGGTGCACGGACTCCTGCCTCCGAAGAAATCGACGCCGTCGACCTCGAAGGGTTCATCGCCCTGCCAGGCTTGATCGACTGTCATGTGCATCTCGTCTCCCCGGTCGAGGCGCTGGTGCATGAGCCGTATTGGAAGTTGAACACCCCGCCGCCGCTCAAGGCCTTCTGCGCGGCGCGCAATGCCCTCGAAACGCTCAAGGCCGGCTTCACGACGGTCAGAAACTGCGGAGGCGTCTCCTACGGGCTTCCCGAGGATATTTTTCTGCGCCGGGCGATCGATGCGGGCTACCTCGTCGGCCCCCGGATTCTCGCCTGCGGTGGAGGCATCAGCATGACCGGCGGGCACGGCGACCGCCAGTTTCCAGCCTTCATGCCCCCTCACCCCCTGCTCGGGTACGGCGACGAAACCTGCGACGACCCGGCAAGCTGCCGGAGGGAAGTCCGGCGCAAGGTGAAGATGGGGGCGGATTTCATCAAAGCCTACACCTCCGGCGGGGTCAGCACGCCGGGCGATGGGCCGCAATCGGCGGAATTCACGCCGGAAGAGATCCAGGCCATTGTGGCGGAAGCACATCTCCATGACAAGCGGGTTGCCGTTCACGCCTATGGGCTTCAGGGTATCCGCAACGCCGTCAAGGCGGGGGTCGACACCGTGGAGCACGGCTGCTACCTGGACCCGGCGATCGCGCGGCAGATGGCAGACCAGGGCACCTCACTTGTTACGACTCTCGGCATTCTGAAAGCCATTCTCAGAAGAGGAAAATCCTATCCGAACCCGGAGGCCCTGAAAAAGGCCGAAGTCGTAGTGGCCGCCCAATCCTGCGCATTCAGGACCGCCCGCGAGGCTGGGGTCAACTTGGCGCTCGGTACCGACGCTTCGGTCAGCATTCGCAACGGTGACAATGCGACCGAACTGATGGAGCTTGCGGGCGAGGGGCTGTCGCCTTTAGAAGCTTTGCTGATGGCAACCCGTAACGCGGCCATCGCACTCGGACTGCAGCATGAAATCGGAACCATCGCGGCTGGAAAAATCGCCGACATGATCCTGCTGGATGAAAACCCGTTCGAAGACATGTCCGTGATCGCCGGCAAGCGCGCGATACGGGCGGTCATGCGCGGCGGGAAGGTCCTCTGCGTGCGCACCGAGAAGGGTGAAGAGTTGATCGGGGCGTCTTTGTCGCCGGCCGTGATGATGGCTGCGGTCCAGGCTCCCCGCCGGCGGGGATAACGATCGCCCGGTCCTACTCATCCATCTGGCCGACCCGGCGTCTCTGCGTTGGCAGGCTCACCCGATAGGGCTGCGTGGCTCTGCTCCAAGCGGCATTTCCAAGATCTGCCAGAATCCTTTTTTAGGTACGCTCAGCCCCGCGAGGGGCTGGCATCCCCTTTGAACCAACTGGTGTGCCCGGCAATAACGGTTTGCCTGCATCCCGCCGCACTCCCCCCGGATCCTACCGCTGGACCGGCCGGCTTTCGTACCGGATCCGCCGCGCTCTTTTTCAGGTTGACAACGGCGCCGTTGTTTTGTCAGTTAATATTGGTATTTATTTTTTAATTGCCAGCGAAAGGCGGCGACCATGCAAAAACACATCACGTCCGAACCGGTGTCCAGAATAATGGCCTCCCTGACCGGCACAATCATCAAATGGGGGTTTTGGGCGTTGATCGTGTTCGTCATCACCATGGCGGTGTAGCGCAGTCGCGCTGGCCTGTCATCCGCGGGTTCCGCTGCGTGAGAGCTCCCGTAGCCTGAAGCGCTGGATTTTTCCGGTTGCTGTCTTGGGCAGCTCCGCCACGAATTCGATGAAGCGAGGGTATTTATAAGGGGCCAGGTGATCCTTGACGAAGGCTTTCAACTCCGCCTCATCGGCATGCCGGCCGGACTGAAGGACCACGAAGGCCTTGGTCTTGAGCAGCCCCTCGGCATCCTCCACCCCGATGACCGCGCACTCCAGCACCGCCGGGTGCATCATGAGGGTGGCTTCGACTTCGAAGGGCGATACATAGATGCCGCTGACCTTCAGCATGTCGTCGCTGCGGCCGGCGTAAGTGTAGTAGCCGTCCGTGCTGCGCGAGTACTTGTCGCCGCTCTTGGTCCAGGCCCCCTGGAAGGTTTCGCGTGTTTTGGCGCGGTTGCCCCAATACATCAGGGCCGAGGAGGGGCCCCTGATATACAGGTCCCCGATCTCGCCCTCGGCCACCGGGCGGCCGGTTTCGTCCCTCAGTTCGACGTCATAGCCCTCGACGGGCTTTCCGGTAGTGCCGTAGCGCACATCGCCGGGCCGGTTGGAGAGGAAGACGTGCAGCATTTCGGTCGAGCCGATGCCGTCGATGATATCGCAGCCGAAATGCGCGCTGAACCGCTGCCCGAGATCCCTCGGCAGGGCTTCACCCGCCGTCGAGCACAGGCGCAGGGCGACGTCCTCTCTGGCCGGCAGCTTGGTCGATGCCAGCATGCCGGCGATGCCCGTCGGAGCTCCGAAGAAGACGGTGGGCTTTAACTCGGCCAGACGCTTGAACACCGCCTCGGGCGTGGGACGCTCCGCCATCAAGACGGCCGTGGCGCCCACCGACAGCGGAAAGGTCAGGCCGTTGCCCAGGCCGTAGGCGAAAAACAGCTTTGCGGCCGAGAAGCAAATATCGTTCGCGCGCAGGCCCAATATGGGCCGGCCGTAAAGCCTGGCGGTCCAATAGGGGTTGGCATGGCTGTGAACGGCGCCCTTGGGTTTGCCGGTCGATCCCGATGAGTATAGCCAGAAGCCGAAATCGTCCGGCGTTGTCCCGGCCGGGCCCGGCAAGGGTTCATGCGCGGCGAAGATCTCTTCCAGAAGCTTCATGTGCGGTTTTCCGATGCAGGACCCCTGTGACACGATCACCCCTCGCACCTCATTGCCGCCCCTGCTCAGGGCCGCCTCGAGGACGGGCATCAGCGCAGAGGAAACCAGAACAGCCTGCGCCCGAGAGTTCTGCAGCATGTAGGCATAATCGTCTGCGGTCAGCAGGGTATTCACCGCCACCGGCACGATGCCGGCATACATCGCGCCGAGAAAGCAGACCGGCCAATCGCTGCTGTCCTGCATCAGCAACAGCACCCGTTCTTCGCGTCGGACCCCCAGGCTCAGCAGCGCGGCCGCCAGTTTGCGGATGCGTGCTGCAAGCTCGCCGTAGCTCAGGGTGCCGCGATCGTCGATGTAGGCTGTTTTCGCAGGGTGTCCGGCATTCAGTTCGATGAGGTACTGGGCAAAGTTGAATTCCGCACCCGGCTCGTTTTCCGTGGCACTCGCCATTGGCTCTCACCTCATTGCAGCAACAGTTGGTCAGCGATCGATAGCTGCTTGCGCTTCCAGCAACGGTTGATACTGATATCATAACCGCGCATGATGGCTGGGGGGCCCCGCCGCCGCGGGACCCGCAACCGCGTATGCGATCAGGTCTAGTTGACCAGGCAAATGAGAAACGCCCGGCCGCTGACGAGCAGTTTATTCGCCTTGCTGCCGAGGGGGAACTCCGTGATGGCCTTGTACCCTTTGCGGCCGATGACCAGAATGCCGTGATCGCCCTGTTCCATTTCCAGGAGGATGTCTCTGGATATGCCTATTTTTTGAGGCTGTAACTTCAAGATCACATTCCGCTCGGGGATGCCGGCGCCGACCAGTCTTCGCTTGGCGTCATCGGCGATATCCACCACTTTGTCGCGGCGGCGTGACGTGCATAAAGGTAAACTTGCTCTGCTTGAGATGCGAAAAATAGCGCACCGTGTATTCGACGACCCGCCGGCTGACGGGTGCCCCGACCAGGCCCACCAGCACGTTGTGCGAGCGGATGCGGGGATCGATGACCCAGAGGGCCAGGTTGGTGGCCAACTGAGCCAAACGGTAGGTCACCGACCCCATCACCTGTTGCGATAAGGTGGCTTTCCCCCAGCGGGCCACTGCGATCGTGTCGATGCCCTCCCGGCCGGCCATCTTCAGCATGGCATCGGATGGGACCCTGCATTTCGGGTCGATCATGAAGGACACACGGCCGGGATCAAATCCGGACTGAGTCAGGGTGTCCCGGGCCTGCTCCACAATCTGTTGAGCCTTCAGCTCCCAATGCTTTCTTACCTTTTCAATCGCCCCGGGGTCCTGGCCGACCGATTCGGAAATCAATGAAAAATCGGGCTCAGCAGTGCCGTAGAATACGGTCATTTTGAAGTTTTCACAGTGTCTCAGCAGCCTTCCGGTCTCGGCCAGCGCCTGCCTGGCAAAATCGGACTCATCGGCTCTGCCAGTTCACCATAAACGCGGATCGACGTGTTCCGGTCCGCCGCACTCTGTGATATTATCCGTTGGCCATTTGATTCTCAATTCATTCGACACCGATCAACGGCTCCAGCTCGTAACCCGGTTTGAGTTTCAACTCGAATTTTCCTGTCCGCTCCCTGAGCGCTTTTCTGAAGCCATAAAGATTTACCTTGAGATTCTTGGTCAGGTCGAAACTTGCCTGGCGAAAACTGGTAAGACTGTCTTCTCTGGCCTGCTCAGATAAATTGATCGGTGTCGCCGTATTTTTCAAATGGTTGACTCCTGAAGCTCTGAATAACAGTTTCCGGCTTTGAATGTGAAAAAGAGCAGCATCCATCAGGGTGTGGGTGTCATTCTTTTCACCCTTTACAAAGTAGGCCCCAATCAGCGTCCAGTAGGTTATCGATAACGCCCCCGTATCCTTAAACTGTGACTGGTCGTAGGAAAACAGCATAATGACATCTATATCGAACAATTGCCTCAACTTGTCCAAGTTGGAAAATCCTCCGCCCTCTTCAAGGTAATTTGAGGGAATAAGCTCGATTGACTCAACAAACTTAAAATCTTTGAATTGAGACGCTATTTCCTGCATCAAGTTCATTCTTTCCTTTTCAGGAAACCCCTCCCCATAGTCCGTGGACGGCGCAAAGGCGAAGCCGACCCTCAGCGGAACGGTTATGGCCGGTTTCTCCGTCTCCTGGATCTTCACAGCGCCCTCATCGACACTCAAAAATCGCATAAGGCTGGTTTTGTAGTGCGTATGCAGCTTCGGCGGAGTGGTGGTGCAGCCTCCAACACACAGAACCGACACGAAAAGAAAAAGGATGCGGCAGAGACGGTACATCATGGCTTTAATCCCCCATCGAAAGGATGAATGCAATGCACCGCACAGGACAGGAGCACTAATTCAAAAAATGAGGTCGAGGGTGAGCGACGAGGGCCCGAACCGCCTCCCTCAACCAGAGTGGGTTTCAGGTCTGCTGGAACGGGAATACTGCTGAATGATGATCGAAGTATACCCCACCCGAAAACAGAAAATCAATTGAAATCTTTGGATCTTGAGGCTAAGAGAGGTAATGTCCGCCTGCGCAAGCCCTTTACCCTGGGGGAGCTTTCCGAAAAGGTGCAGGAGCTGCTTCGCAAGTGCTGACCGCGGCGTTGGAGGTCTGCGCTTGAGTCCACATGTTCATCCGCGGCGGGGCGGCGGATAAGACAACTACCGGGTAGACGGAAGCTTGGCCTATGCGCACCGGGAAGGATTACATCGTCACGTTTTCCTCCAGCGAGAAGAAAGCCGTGCGCGACGGCATCCTTTTTGCGCTGACCTCCGTGAACCCGGCCTATGCCGCAGGGCCGATCAGCCATGTCACGACCCGCCTCCTCGAAAAACTGGGTTACCTTGTACCGAATGCGTTCGGCGGGTTGATCATCTCCCCGCAGGTCGCAGATCTCTTTGTGGCCGCGCTCGCCATTTTCCAAGAGAGTGAACAACGGGAAAAGGGCGAATACCCTTATGTCGGCGAGGTGGAATCGCCTTCCGGAAAGCACACCGTCTACATCAGCCCGAACCGCATCAAAGGGAAACACACGCTCTACCTGCCTGAGGAGCGCTGATCGATGCCGCCCTTTTGCCGGGTGCGCCCGGCACTGCTCTGAGGCACAAACGACATCATTTTATCGAGCGGAGGGGAGTTCCCCCCATGGGTCGATATCGCGAACCGGCGGCCCACGAGGTGTTCCCGGACCTCGGGGCACCGAACCGATCGCGGTCGCCTGCTCCGCGGCGGCCGCAGGAGGATCAGCGCAAGGGAGGTAAAAAAAGGGGGTGGCCTGGAAAAGGAGGAGGGGAAACCAAGCCACCCCGGATCAGAAGACGGATCTCCGCTTACAAGGCGTTTCCGTCATCTTCTCTGTCTCTAAGGTTGATCGCCGGACGGGATTGTCAACCTCCGGCTTACCAGGATCCGCCTCCGCCGCCCCCGCCCCCCCCGCCGGAGGATCCGCCTCCGCCTCCGCCTGAGAAGGAGCCCGGAGCGGCCGCCGAGGAGGAGATGGCGGTGCTGAGGACGCTTCCGAGCGATCCGGCAAAGCCGCCGGCGCCGGCGCCGGTCCAGGAAGATCCGGAGTACCATCCGGGCCGGTAGCCCCCGGCGCCGGGCCGGGCGGCGGCGGCCAGCAGGTCGGCGAACTGCTCGGCCCACTGCTGCTCGACGCCGAGCGCCAGGGCGTAGGGCAGGAACTTTTCGAAGAGCTCCGGCGTTCGGCCGGCGGGAAACAGGCGCTGAAGGCGGTCGCCCTCGGTGGCCGCGAGAAACAGCTTGAATCCTGCGATGCGGTCGAGGAGCTTTCGGCCGAGCAGGGTGGGCGCCTTGAGCAGGTGGTAGAAGAGGATGTTGAGGGCCGCCACCAGGAGCAGCCACACGGCGAGGCCCGGCGCGTCGTGGGCCAAAAGGTAGAGGGCGAAGAGCTCCGCAGCGAAGAAGGGCAGCGAGAAGAAAGAGATGAGGAGGGCGGCGCCGATGCCGCCCACCCGGGTCCCGACATCCTTTCCCCCGGAAAAGACCTGGCGCCAGAGGGAAAAGACCATTCCGGCCAGAAAAAAAACGCCGATGCTCCACCCGGTGAGCCAGATCGCGAGGAAAAACGCCGACCCCTGATCGATCGCGGAGAGAAAGGTGACGGCCGCCGCCGCGGCCGACAGCACGGCGCCCACAACGAATGCCTTGCGGTTGCTGACGAAATGGGTCTTTTCGTAGGTGAGAGCCAGCGAGGCCTTGAGGGCGTTGACGGCCGCGGCGACGGCGGCATGATGTTTGCGTTCGAGCGAGATGGAATCCCCGGAGCGGAAGAGATGGCTTGCGATCCTGCGCTCCTCGGGGGTGAGTGGGCCGGTGCCGTCGGGCTTGCGGCGCAGGGTGGTGACGCCGTCTTGCTCCTCGATCCGCAGCGCCCCCTTCACCGCCATGGCGATCAGGGCGGCGGCGAAGATTCGGGCGTCATAGCCCATCTCCGCCACGAACCGCATGGCCCCCGGCGAGAGGTTGTCGGGCGGGGCGTAGATCGGCATGACGACGCCCGGGGCCGGGTCCTTCCCCACGGCCTTCCAAACGAGGAGGTAATAGCCGAGCACGATCAGAAGACCGGAGGCGGCGATCAGGGGCGTCAAGTTGTCCGCGAAGAGCCAACGGGTCCTCTCCCGGAGCGAGGGCTCGTTCACATACCCCTTCGGCCAGCCGACGACGATGGTCAACCCCTCGCCCGGGGCGAGCGGCCGGGTGGTCTCGAAACCGGCGAGCCCCTCCGCGGTGATCCGGCGCGTGCAGTCGCGGCCGCGGGCGCCCACCGGGCCCGTGTAGGCCTCGAGGGCGAGCGCCTCCGCCGGCACCCCGGGCGGGGGGGCCACCGCCGCCTGGGCGGCATCGATCTGGAAGCTCCACCCGTTGCCGGTCACGTTCCAGTAGAGCTCGTCGTGGCGGTCGAAAAAGCCGAGCTGACGGTTTGTCGCGTAGGCGAGCGTGTAGGTGTGGTCGCCCGGGGGCAGGCGCAGATCCTTGCGGCCAACATAGATGCGGATCCCGTTGGAGAGGTTCTCGGTATGGAAGGGCTCGGGGCGTCCGTCGCGGGCGACCGCCTCCAGGTGGAATTCCACCGTATACCGGTTGCCGGCCCGGTCCCGGTAGCGGGTCGGGAAATCGCGGTAGATTCCGCGCTGGATCCGTTCGCCGGTGCTCCGCACGGTGATGGTCTCGACGACCTGCATGCGGGCATCGGGGGCGATGGTGATGCGGCTTTCGAAGCGGAGGATCCGCTCGGCCGGCGCCTCTTCGCCCGCCTGCGGCGTTGCGGCCGCCGCAAGCAGCGTCATCATCAGCAGGGCGGCGAAAAGCGGCCGGAGGCCGGGGCGGTGGCCGGCCGGCAAGGCGCTGCGGTGACCGGGCCGCCGCGGCCGGGGAAGGGGGCGGGCGGCCATCAGAACCGGACCGGGACCGCCCTGCGCTCGAGCGCCGGGGTTTCCAGCTCGAAGAACTCCTTTTTTTCAAACTTGAAGCGGGCCGCGACGAGATTCGAGGGGAATTGCTCGACCATCGTGTTGAGATCCCGCACCACGGCGTTGTAATAGCGCCGCGCGGCTTCGACGGCATCCTCGATCTCTTTCAGGTGCG
>JALOPB010000311.1 GCA_025454115.1 Desulfobacterales bacterium
ACTTCCGCGTGCGGCTTGCGGGTGTTGGGAGCTTCCATGGCGCGCAGATCGTCGGGCAGCTCGGAGGCCTCGCCCAAACGGCCGACGGCAATCGCCGCCATAATGTGAAATTCGTCTCGCGAAACCCCCAATGTTTCATACGCCTTGTCCAGGTTGAAACCGGCCATGGCATGCGCATACAGCCCGAGCTTGCGGGCCTGCAGCGCCAGTGCCATCCAGGCGGCGCCGGCATCGAAGGGCGCATGGCGGTTCTCCTTGCCGGTTTTTTGAAAGCAGCACCGGGACAGCACGAACATCACCAGGGGCGCCCGCCCGGCCCAGAGCTGATTCTTGGTGACGAGGCAGGCCACCAGCTTCTGCCGCTGCTCCGGCGTGGTGGCGTAAACGAACCGCCACGGCTGCTCGTTGAAGCAGGACGGCGCCCAGCGCGCGGCTTCAAACAGCGTCCGGATTTCGCGCTCCGTGAGGGGGTCGCTCCGAAACGCCCGAGGCGACCACCGATCCACAAACATGCTGTCGATATCCCAGTCGGGCGTCCGGGCATTCGACGGCTTGGCATTCATGCCGCTTCCTTCACTTTTTTCTTTTTAGGCCGGACTTTGCCATGCGTGCCCCGCCAGATCTTGCCCTTTTTCGAACGCGGATCCCCTTTGCCCATCGTGTTCCTCCTCGGCTGATGATTGATATACTTCGTTCGGCAGCGCTTATATCACAAGCCTGGCGCGGAATTCAACAGGTCCGGGCCGGGCCCGGGGGCACGATCGGCCGCAGGATCCGACCCAGAAGGCCTTCGATCCGGTTTTCGGCCTCGTTGATCGCCTCCGGACGGTTGAAGCCGGACGACAGCTCATGCAGGATGGGGTCGAGAGCGGAGGGGGCCACCCCCAGCCGCGCATAGTCGATCGGCGGCTTCGGGTACAGACCGTCGTTGAAGAAATAATTGCCAGGGCCCCTGGCGCCCGGCATCCGGTGGGGCCAATCGAGTTTGAACGACAGGAATTCAAGCACGGCCTGCCGGGAATCGGCATGCGGCAGAACGTCAGCCATGGTTAAAGAACGATTCAACCGCTTTTCGATTTCACTGAAAAAAGCGTTCAGCAGCCGATCCTCGGTGATCACGAGGCCGTAGAAGTACCAGTCGGCGCAAACCGCCTTGACGATCTCCTTGTGGGGTGCGGCCAGATTGCGGTAGGAGGGGCAGAAATAATCGCGGCAGGCCAGTCCTCCGTAAAAACTGAGACCGCGATAGTCGATGCCGTCGTTGCCGTCGGCCATGGGGTGCAGCAGACACCCCACCCGGCGGCGGCCCGCGTCGATGAACCCCAGGAACGGGCAATGGTAGAAATCGGGATAGGGACGCGGCCCAGGATTCCGCCGTTCCATGCGCACCTGGAAGTCGGTGATGGCATCCGCATCCCGCGGAACCCGCCGGAAGGCTTGGGTGCGGCCGGCGATCAGGTCCTCAAGCGTTCCGCGCGAGGCGTCGGCGCAGTTGTACAGGCCGCAGCAGGCACCGCAGGAGACCGCATCGCCCACCTGGCAGAGGTAAACGCCGCCAGGCACCGCCGCCGAATGCGATTCATCCGGCACCGCCGGTGCGATGCACTTGCCACCCGCCGCCACTTTTTTTCCAATCTCAGCCCTCATTCTTCTTTCCCGCCTTCCACCTTCCGCCCTCCACCTTCCGAACTCCTCCCTTCTCTTCTTTTCCATTCATACAGCGCCACCGCCATCGCGGCGGCGGCATTGAGCGACTCCACTTGCGGCCGGATGGGAATGCGGACGGCGCGACGGCGCCAGTGCTCCGGCAGGCCCGGGCCTTCCAGACCGACCAACAGGCCGAACGCCTCAGGAAACTCCGCCTGCCGGATATCGGTCCCGTCGGCCGACAAAGCCACGATCGGCAGCTCCGGCGGGACGGCCCCGAGGGCCGGACCGGGGCGCAGCGGCAGGCTCAGCACCGCACCGCCGGAGGCGCGCAGGGCCTTGGGGTGGAATGGGTTGGCGCTTTCCGCCAGCAGAACCGCCTGGACGGCACCGAACGCCGCTGCCGACCGGACGGCGGCCCCCACGTTTTCCGGGTCCTGAAACGGAATGATCACGCTGGCCCCGGCCGGGAAGCCTTCCGACGGAGTCCAGGGCGGCATGTCCGGGAGTCGGATGAGCAGCAATGGAGCGCGGGTGCCGAAGATGTCAAGCTCCCGAAGCAGCTCGGGGACCAGCTGGTACCAGGCCAGATGGGCGGCCGTGTCCGGGGGCGGTTGGTCCTGCCGGCTCACCCAGGCCCGACAGCAGCCGGAATGGGCGGATAGAATCTCTCCAACCAATTTTTCACCGGACACCAGGGCTTGCCCGCTTTTCTGGATTCCCCGGCCGGTCAACGTCTTTTTCAGGACTTTGAAAACAGGATTCTGCTCACTGGTGATGGTGCGCACGTCGCGTCCTTCCATGGCTCTGGCTTGCCGGCTGTAGAGCGGCTCGTCCATTCTTCGGTACACGACCAGCCGCCGGGCGTGGCCGGTGCCGGGGATGCGGTACGGCCGATCGGAGAGCTGAGTAAAGGTGCCGGAGAATCGGTTCTGCGCCCTGGCGATCTCGTCGTCGCAGTGCGGGCCCTTCATCAGGATCACCAACCCGTCTGTGGCCAGGCAGCCGGTGACACGCTCCAGGGTCTTTTCGATGGTTTCGACGGCTCGGGTAATCACGCCGGCGACCGGCGTCTCGAAACGCTCGGTGATCCGGCCCGGCTCGACGCTCAGGCCGGGAAGGCTGAGCCGGGCGATTGCCTCCCGCAGGAAACCCACCCGCTTGCTCCGGCTTTCCGCCAGGATGATCTCCAGCGACGGCCGGTAGATCTTGAGGGGGATCCCCGGCATGCCGGGACCCGTGCCGAGATCGAGCAGCGGCGAGGGCAGCTCCAGGAGGTCCGCCGGCAGCATCGAGTCCGCATAAAGCTTGAGAACCATGTTGGCGAAGTTGTGGACCCGCGTGAGGTTCAAGTCGGCATTGCGTTCACGCAGCAGGCTGTGATAGGCCCAAAGCTGGCGGAGTTGATTCTGGCTGAGGTGAATGCCGCAGGAGCGCAAAACGGCATCCATCTGCGCCATGTCCGGCGCGATGCGGTGTGAGGAAGACGAAGACTGTTTTTTCATCATGCGAACGTCCGGGTGCTGTTGTTCCGGCGCCCAATTTTGTCGCAATTCGATGATCTCATCCATCGGCGGGGCGGTTTTTCGGCCGCAACGCACCGCAACCATTCGTTCAACGAACCAGCGTACGGCAGCGATTCCGCTCCATACATGTCCGGGCAGCCCCGGAGGACCGATGCCCACGCAGCCGCCAATCGTCTCTGCCTGTCGGCGGTTCCTCTAGACGACTTGGGGGCGTGGCAGGATCTATTGAAAACTTGGTTGCGGCGCGCTGCGGCCGAAAAACCGCCCCGCCGGAACCCGGTCCAAGGCAAACCTGCTTATTTGCCGGAGTAAAAACATGATTCCGTTTTTACATGAACGTTGGCCCGTGTTCCATGAGGACAACCACCTGCTGGTCCTGTACAAGCCGGCCGGGCTCCTGGCCCAGGGAGACGAGACCGGGGCCGCCAATCTGCTGGACCTGGCCAAAGCGTGGATCAAGCAGCGCCACCACAAACCGGGCCGCGTCTTTCTCGGGCTCGTACAGCGCCTCGACCGCCCGGTCGCCGGCGTCATGCTGTTCGCGCGCACGTCGAAAGCCGCCGCGCGGCTGAGCGCCCAGCTGCGCACCCGTCAAACCCGCAAAATCTATCTCGCGGTGGTCGAAGGGCAGCTGCCATCGGAGCACGGGAAACTGACGAATCACATCGAGCGCCACGACCGGCTCAGCCGCATAGCGACTCCGCCGGCTGCCTCCAGCCGCGAGGCTCGGCTATCCTACCGGGTGCTGGAAACAGCCGATGGCCGGAGTCTCATCGAAGTCGAGCTGGAGACCGGTCGCAAACACCAGATCCGCCTTCAACTGGCGCACATCGGATGCCCGGTCGTGGGAGACGTGCGCTACGGTGCTCGCGCGGCGCTGCCGTC
>JALOPB010000048.1 GCA_025454115.1 Desulfobacterales bacterium
CTGATCACCCCGATTGCCATGGAGAAGGAGTTGCGGTTTGCGGTGCGGGAAGGCGGCCGCACGGTGGGCGCCGGCGTCGTCGCCGAGGTCATCGAATAAGCCCGTCAACGAATCAATAAAGGAGACTACCCGTGAGAGTGCTGATCACGCTTGCCTGCTCCGAATGCAAGCGACGAAATTATACGACGACCAAGAACAAGCGGACCACGCCGGACAAGCTTGAGTTTTCCAAGTATTGCCGATTCTGCCGCAAACATACGACGCACAAGGAAACCAAGTAAGTGCCGGAAAGCAGGGATTTCCGCAGGACCGTCGCATGCAGGCCAGTAGCTCTAACGGTAGAGCATCGGACTCCAAATCCGAGTGTTGGGGGTTCGAATCCCTCCTGGCCTGCCACCTTGCATTACCTTTATATGACCGCCTGAACCGACCGGGCCGACGGTCCTCGCATCGGCCTTGTGGAGGGCGCAGACTTCTCTCTACCGGAGAGGCGCATGGGACGCATACTAAAGAAAAGACCGACCAGCCTGAAGAAAAAGAAGCGATCGGATGCCGAGCCGACCGGGGCCGAATCGGCCGTTGCAGCAGGCGACGCCCGAAGCGCAGATACGTCGAAACCAGCGGCTGCCGATATCGTACGCAAACCGGAAGTGAAGCGTCCGGCAGCGCAACCGGTCAGCGCGCCGGCAGACAATGTAGTGACGCGTGCAGTTCAGTTTTTAAGAGAGGTTAAAATCGAGCTGAAGAAGGTCACGTGGCCGACGCGTAAGCAGACGATGGGGTCGACCCTGGTCGTCATCGTTTTGGTGGTGATCATTTCGCTTTTTTTGGGACTTGTGGACCTGGGCCTGTCGGCTGTGGTCCGGGCGGTATTTCGGGCTTGAGGAGAAACGCCGTGGCGCTCAGATGGTATGTCGTCCATGTCTACTCGGGGTTTGAGAACAAGGTCAAGGCGTCGCTTCAGGAGCGTGTGGCGACGTCACCTCAAGCCGAAAAGTTCGGGGAAATCATTGTTCCGACCGAAGAGGTCGTCGAATTGGTCAAGGGCAAGCGCAAAACGTCTTCACGTAAATTTTATCCCGGCTATATCCTGGTGCGGATGGAACTGGACGATGAAACCTGGCACATCGTGAACAGCACTGCCAAGGTTACCGGTTTCCTGGGAGGGCGTCAAAAACCGGCGCCGCTCTCCGACGCCGAGGCCGACCAGATCATTAAACGCATGGAGGCCGGCAAGCGCCAGCCGCAGCCGAAATATTTCTTCGAAGTCGGCGATGACATTCGTGTGGTCGACGGACCGTTTAATAATTTCAACGGCACGGTGGAGGAAGTCAACCACGAAAAGGGCAAGATCAAGGTCCTAGTCAGTATCTTTGGCCGTGCCACTCCGGTAGAGTTGGATTTTGTTCAGGTTCAAAAGCTATAGTAGGAGAAGAAAAGACCCATGGCAAAGAAAGTGATGGCATTCGTCAAACTGCAGGTGGAGGCGGGGAAAGCCAACCCCTCGCCGCCCATCGGACCGGCACTCGGCCAGCACGGCGTGAACATCATGGATTTCTGCAAAGCGTTCAATGCGCGGACGGTCAACGACGTCGGCATGATCATTCCGGTGGTGATCACGATCTATCAGGATCGTTCGTTCACCTTTGTCACCAAGACGCCGCCGGCCGCCGTTTTGATCAAGAAAGCTGCCAAGATCGCCAAGGGCGCCAAGGATCCCAAACGCGAGAAGGTGGGTAAGATCAGCCGCCAGCAACTGGAGGATATCGCCAAGCAGAAAATGGTGGACCTGAATGCCTACGATCTGGAGGCGGCCTGCCGCATCGTTGAGGGCACCGCCCGCAGCATGGGGATCGAAATTGGTTAGGCGGCTATCACCGCGCCGGCCTATCGCGCGGGCGCGGTTCCGATTGATGTGACCGTTGGCAGAATATATTTAAGGAGAGCGAAGCAAAGATGGCAAAGCGGGGTAAAAAATACGTCGAAGCCAGGAAGACGATCACCGGAAGTTCTGGAGTGGGAGTGGCTGAAGCCGTAAAAATCGCGGTGGAATCTTCCTTTGCCAAGTTTGATGAGACCCTGGATGTCGCCGTGCGATTGGGGGTGGACCCGCGTCACGCCGATCAGATGGTGCGGGGAAGCGTCGTGCTTCCGAACGGCATCGGGAAATCGGTGCGGGTCCTGGTCGTGGCCAAGGGCGAAAAGGAAAAAGAAGCGCAGGAGGCTGGAGCCGACTACGTCGGTAGCGACGATCTCGTCGAAAAGATCAAAGGCGGGTGGTTCGATTTTGATAAAGTCGTGGCAACCCCCGACATGATGGGCGCTGTGGGCAAGATCGGCAAGATATTGGGTCCGCGTGGGCTCATGCCGAATGCCAAGTCCGGGACCGTCACCTTCGATGTGACCAAGGCCGTTAAGGAGCTCAAGGCCGGCAAGATTGAATTCCGAGTGGAGAAAGCCGGGATCGTGCACGCCCCCATGGGCAAAGTATCCTTCGGCGTGGAAAAACTGGTCCAGAACGTATCGGCGTTTCTGGAAACGATTTTGAGGATGAAACCGTCGAGCAGCAAGGGCACCTATTTAAGGGGCATCGCTATTTCGACGACGATGGGCCCCGGTGTTAAGATCGATACGAGTTTGGTCAAGGACTTTGCAAAGTAGTTCATCAATCTGTCAAAGACCGTAGGTACGCTAGGGCGGTTAATCGGCGCACGCGCCGGCCTACCGAGACAGAGGAACGCTGCCGGTGACCCGATCCGGATTTCCGCCAGCACCCCTGATGGGCCGTAGCCATGGCCTCCGGTTTTGCAGACATTCGAAGGAGGTGAGAATCAATAGTGAAACTTGAAGAAAAAAAACAAATCACTGAAGACCTGCACGGCCGCTTTCAGAAATCGAAGCTGGTCATCCTGACCGATTTCAAGGGCCTGGATGTTGCATCGGTGAGCGATCTGCGGCGCAAGCTCAAGGAGGCCGGGGTCGAGTACAAGGTGGTCAAGAATACCCTGATGGCGAGAGCCTCCCAGGACACCCCCGTCGCGGCGATGGCGGACCACTTCAAGGGCCCTGGAGCGGTAGCCATCAGCTACCAGGACCCGGTGGCGCCCGCCAAAATCTTGACCAAATTTGCCGATGACAGCAAGAAGCTGGAAATCAGGATGGCGGTGCTTGACGGCAAGCTCATCGATGTAAGCGGAGTCAAAGCGTTGGCCGCTTTGCCGTCGCGAGAGGTGTTGCTCGGGCAGCTGCTTTCCGTGATGGTAGGGGTTCCGACCTCTGCCGTGCGGGTTCTGGCCGGCGTGCCGCGCGCACTGGTGAATGTCCTATCGGCGCTTCGCGACCAGCGACAGGCTGCGGAGGGGCAACCCGCTGCGTAAAGCCCTTGACGATGGGATTGGTGGCAGGTTCAATCAACGGAATACCCTATCTCATATCTAAAGATACGAATCAACTGGAGGTAACCCAACATGGCTAACGTGACGAAGGAAGATGTGATTGAGTTCATTTCCAACATGTCGGTGTTGGATTTATCGCAGCTCATTAAAGAACTGGAAGAAAAATTCGGCGTATCGGCGGCGGCCCCTGTGGCGATGATGGCCGCCGGCCCCGCGGCCGGGGCTGCGGCGGCGGCACCCGCCGAAGAAAAAACCGAGTTTGATGTCATCCTAACCGCCCATGGCGAAAAGAAGATTAACGTGATCAAGGAAGTCCGTGCCATCACCGGCCTCGGTTTGAAGGAAGCCAAGGATCTGGTGGAAAGCCCTCCCAAGCCGGTCAAGGAGGGCATTCCGAAAGCCGATGCCGAAAAAATCAAGGCACAGCTAGAGGCCGCCGGCGCCAGCGTGGAAATCAAATAGCGAGTCGTCCGAACCCGTGGCCTGCTGCCCGATTGCCTGGAGTTCACCCTCCCCTGATTTTGTTCCGGCCGCAGCAGGCCACGAACACCATCATCCTGTCCAACGTCTGTCCATCATTTGACTCGAGTGTTCTAACCTCAACCAGATTGCGGAGTTGCTATGTCCGAGAGACTTATGGCAAGCAAGCGTATTCGCAAGAGTTTTGGCAAGATTAACCAGATCGTCGATATCCCCGACCTGATTGGGATGCAGCGAGATTCCTTTGCCCGCTTTCTGCAGATCGACATCCCACACGAAAAGCGCGAAGAGACCGGCCTGCAGGCCGTTTTCAAGTCCGTGTTTCCCATCAAGGACTTTACCGGCAGCGCCTCTCTTGAGTTCGTTTCTTACCGCTTCGGGGAGATCAAACACACCATTGAGGAATGCATTCATCGAGGGATGACTTACGAAATCCCGGTGCGCATCACGGTACGACTGGTGGTCTATGATGTCGATTCCGAATCCGGCGCCTCCAATATCCGCGACATCAAAGAGCAGGAGATCTATTTCGGTACCATTCCCTTGATGACGGCCAAGGGTACATTCATTATCAACGGTACCGAGCGAGTGGTGGTCAGCCAGCTGCATCGGTCATCCGGCGTTTTCTTCGACCACGACAAGGGCAAGACGCACTCGAGCGGTAAGATTATTTACAGCGCCCGCATCATTCCGGTCCGCGGCTCTTGGATCGACATGGAAGTCGATCCCAAGGATATCGTCTATATCCGCATCGACCGGCGACGGAAGTTTCCGGTCACGACCCTGTTCAAAGCGTTCGGATACACCTCTGAAGACTTGCTGGCCTACTTCTATAAGACGGAGCGCATCCTGGCAGACGGCAAGCGCTACTTCAAGGCTTTTGATGAGGAACTGCTGAAGGGCCAACGGGCCAGCCGCGACATCAAGGATACTGAAACCGGTGAGATTCTGGTCAAGAAGGGGCGGCAGTACAACGTGCGCATCCTCAAGCGCCTCAGGGCCCTGAGCACGGACCGCGTGCCGATCAATGTCGAGGAAATTTACACCCGCGCCTACGCGTTTACCATCCCGCATCCTCAAACCGGTGAGCCCGTTGTGCGGGCCAACGACACGGTCGACGAGGACAGCATCCGCCGCTTGGCCGAAGCCGGCGTGGCGGAGTTTGATCTGCTTTTCATTGACGGTCTGTCCAGTAGCGACTCGATCCGCAAGACCCTTCTGCTTGACAAGGTGGACAGCAAGGAGGAGGCGCTGATCGACATTTACCGGAGGCTGAGGCCCGGCAATCCCGCTACGCCGGAAGTGGCTCAGGAATTCATCGACAACCTGTTCTTCAAGAGCAACTACTACGACCTTTCCGGCGTCGGGCGGTTGAAAATCAATCAGCGCTTGAGCGTCAGCAGCGCCCCGGACCTGAGTATCCTGCGCAAGGAGGACATTCTCCTGACAGCCAAGTCTTTGATCGAGCTGCGCGATACCCAGGGGGTGGTCGACGATATCGATCACTTGGGCAACCGTCGCGTGCGTGCGGTTGGTGAACTCCTGGAGAATCAATATCGGATCGGGCTGGTCCGCATGGAGCGGGCCATCAAGGAACGCATGAGTCTGCAAGAGGTCGACGCGCTGATGCCGCACGATTTGGTCAACCCCAAGCCCGTTTCGGCCGTGGTCAAGGAGTTTTTTGGTACGAGCCAGCTGTCGCAGTTCATGGACCAAACCAATCCGCTTTCCGAAACGACCCACAAGCGCCGTTTGAGCGCACTCGGGCCGGGCGGTCTAACCCGCGAGCGGGCCGGTTTTGAAGTGCGCGACGTCCATCCTTCGCATTACGGACGCATCTGCCCCATTGAAACCCCGGAAGGTCCCAACATCGGACTGATCGTTTCGCTCAGCACGTACGCTCGGGTGAACGACTACGGTTTTATCGAAACACCGTATCGGGTGGTTGAGGCTGGGCGGGTTTCCGAGGAGGTCAAGTTTTTGGATGCATTTGAAGAAAAAGCCCTGCCGATCGCTCAAGCCAATGCGCCGGTGAACGAAAAAAGCCAGTTCATCAATCCGTTGGTGACCTCGCGCGTGGCCGGAGAGTTCATGATGGTCAATCGGGATGAGATCGAGCTGATGGACATTTCGCCCAATCAGCTGGTGAGCGTCTCGGCATCGTTGATCCCGTTCCTGGAAAACGATGACGCCAACCGGGCCCTCATGGGATCCAACATGCAACGTCAAGCCGTGCCCTTGCTCATGAACGAGGCCCCATTGGTTGGCACCGGGATCGAGGGCGTGGTCGCCAAGGACTCCGGGGTCACCATCGTGGCACCGCGGGAGGCCGAAGTGGTCGATGTGGACGCCGCCCGCATCGTGCTGAAGCACGATCCGACCGGTGACCCCAACGAAAAGAACGTGACCATTTTCAATCTGTCCAAGTTCGTGCGTTCCAATCAGAATACGTGTTTCAACCACCGACCCATCGTGCACAGGGGTCAGCGTGTGGTGGCCGGCGAGATCATTGCCGACGGGCCGGCGACCGACCAGGGTGAGTTGGCACTGGGCAAGAACGTGATGGTGGCGTTCATGCCCTGGGGGGGGTACAACTTTGAAGACTCCATCCTGGTGAGTGAACGTTTGGTGCGCGACGGCGTTTATACGTCGGTGCATATCGAAGAATTTGAAGTGGTGGCACGCGACACGAAACTGGGCAAGGAGGAGATCACCCGCGACATCCCCAACGTCGGGGATGAGGCGCTGAAAAACCTGGATGAAAGCGGTATCATTCGACTGGGGGCCGAAGTCAAGCCCAGCGATATCCTGGTCGGCAAGATCACGCCCAAGGGCGAGAGCCAGCTGTCGCCGGAGGAGAAGTTGCTACGGGCGATTTTTGGAGAGAAAGCCGGCGATGTTAAAGATACCTCGTTGCGGGTGCCGCCGGGTATCCAGGGCATCGTCATTGATGCCAAGGTGTTTTCGCGACGCGGTGTCGAAAAGGACGACCGGACGCGGCTGATCGAAGACGAGGAAATCGCCGGGCTCGAGAAAGATCGGGACGACGAATTGATGGTGATTGAGGATGTCGTGCGCGCCCAATTGGTGGACCTGCTCAATGGCCAAAAGACCCAGGCCCCGATCAAGAAGGGCAAAAAAATCTTCGCCAATAGCGGTGTCAAGCTCGATGCCAAAGTTCTTGAAAAGATCCCTGTCGCCGCTCTGGAGGGCATCGTGCTCAAGGACCCGCAAATGACGCAGGTGGTCCACGAAATTCTAGAACGTTACCGGGATCAACGCGAGCTATGCCGACTGGCGTTCGAACAGCAGGTCAGCCGGTTCGAGCGCGGCGATGAATTGCCGCCGGGCGTGATTAAAATGGTCAAAGTCTACGTGGCGATGAAGCGCAAGCTGTCCGTCGGTGATAAGATGGCTGGTCGCCATGGCAATAAGGGGGTCGTATCGCGCATCCTCCCGATCGAGGATCTGCCCTACTTCGAGGACGGCCGGCCGGTGGATATGGTGCTGAATCCATTGGGCGTGCCATCGCGCATGAACGTTGGCCAGATCCTGGAGATCCACCTTGGCCTGGCGGCCAAGGGGCTCGGCGATCAGATCCTGCAGCTGATGGAAGAGCAGAAGATCAACAAGCTGCGGGAGAAGATGCGCCGGATTTTTTCGGCTACGCCTGAAAAGAAGGTGATCGGCGGCCTGGATGACGGCCAGCTGGAGCAGTTTGCGCAGTTCTATCGGCGCGGGGTTCATATGGCTACCCCGGTGTTTGACGGCGCCAAGGAGGAAGAGATCAAGCAGTTGCTCGCAGAAGCCGGCCAGGATCGATCCGGGCAGGTGACGCTCTACGACGGTCGTACCGGGGAGCCGTTCGACGAAAAAATCACCGTCGGCACCATGTACGTCATGAAGCTCCACCATCTGGTGGACGATAAAATCCATGCGCGCTCGATTGGCCCTTACTCACTGGTTACCCAGCAGCCGTTGGGCGGCAAGGCCCAGTTCGGCGGCCAGCGCTTGGGCGAAATGGAGGTCTGGGCGATGGAGGCCTATGGCGCTGCTTACGCCCTGCAGGAGTTTCTGACGGTCAAGTCGGATGACATGGCGGGTCGGACCCGGATGTACGAGAAGATCGTCAAGGGGCAAAACGTTTTGGAACCCGGCATTCCCGAATCGTTCCGGGTCATGACCAAGGAGTTGCAATCGTTGGGATTGGACGTAGGCCTGCTGGAGGATGCCGGCTCGCCGACGGCTTCCGAATAATTCACGGGTCTTCCGGACGAACGTTAACCCGATCTTATTTCAGGAGTGAAAGATGGACACTCTGTATGATTTTTTTGCCAAACCCACCGATCCGCGCAAATACCGGGCGATCCGCATTGCGTTGGCGTCGCCGGAGCAGATCCGCAAATGGTCTCACGGCGAGATCAAAAAACCGGAGACGATCAATTATCGAACCTTCAAGCCCGAGCGTGAGGGCCTGTTCTGCGCCAAGATCTTCGGACCCACGAAAGACTATGAATGCAACTGCGGCAAGTACAAACGCATGAAACATCGCGGGGTGATCTGTGAGAAGTGCGGCGTCGAGGTCATTCAGTCCAAGGTGCGGCGCGAGCGTATGGCGCACATCGAACTGGCCACCCCCGTGTCTCATATCTGGTTTCTGAAGAGCCTGCCCAGCAAAATCGGCAACCTTTTGGACCTGACCCTCAAGAACATGGAGAAGGTGCTCTATTTCGACAGTTACATCGTGCTCGATCCTAAGGAAACTCCGCTGGCGCGGGGCCAGTTGCTTACCGACGAGAAATACCTCGAAGCCATTGAAACATACGGCGCCAAGTTCGAAGCCGGCATCGGCGCCGAGGCTGTTCAGACGATGCTGGAAAGCCTTGAGTTGGAAAAGCTTTACCACGAACTGCGGTCGGGCATCCGTGAAACCGGATCTCTAGCCAAGCGTCAAAAGTTGGCCAAACGGTTGAAAATCGTGGACGCTTTCCGACGTTCCGGTATCGACCCGACTTGGATGATCATGGACGTCATCCCGGTTTTGCCGCCGGATCTACGGCCGCTGGTTCCGCTCGAGGGCGGGCGGTTCGCCACCTCCGACCTGAACGATCTCTATCGCCGGGTGATCAACCGAAATAACCGCCTGCGCCGCCTGATCGACCTCAAGGCTCCGGAAATCATCGTGCGCAACGAGAAACGCATGCTACAGGAATCGGTGGACGTTCTCTTCGACAACGGCCGCCACGGTCGGGTGATCACCGGTACCAACAAGCGTCCCCTCAAATCCCTGAGCGATACCCTCAAGGGCAAGCAGGGCCGTTTCCGGCAGAATCTCTTGGGAAAGCGCGTCGATTACTCCGGCCGTACCGTCATCACAGTCGGACCGGATCTGCGCCTGCACCAGTGCGGCCTGCCCAAACAGATGGCGCTCGAGCTGTTCAAGCCCTTCGTTTACTATCGTCTCGAACAGAAGGGGATGGTTTCCACTGTCAAGAGCGCTAAAAAAATGGTCGAGCGTGAGGTTCCGGAAGTCTGGGACACCCTCGATGATGTCGTGAAGGAATACCCGGTGATGCTCAACCGGGCGCCCACGCTCCATCGGTTGGGGATCCAGGCCTTCGAGCCCATTCTGATCGAGGGCAAGGCGATTCAACTGCACCCGCTGGTCTGCACGGCGTTTAACGCCGATTTCGATGGCGACCAGATGGCGGTGCACGTTCCTCTCTCGGTGGAAGCCCAGATCGAGGCTCGAGTGCTCATGCTCTCCTCGAACAACATTCTCTCCCCCGCCAACGGCAGCCCGATCATCGTGCCCAGCCAGGATATCGTGCTGGGAACATATTACATGACGCGCGGCATTACCGGACGCCGGGGTGAGGGCCGGACCTTCGCCAACCCTGAAGAGGTGCGTTCGGCCTACGACGCCGGGCAAGTGGAACTTCACAGCAAGATCCACATGCGCATGCAGGGCAAGCGCTACGATACGACGGTCGGCCGGGTGCTGCTCTGGGAGATCATCCCTAAGGTCGACATCCTGGAGTTGCGTCACCTCATGGTGGCGACCGAAGCGGAGGCCGAACAGGCGCGCAGGCGTCTGGCCGGCGGTGAGGCGTTTACTGATTTGGTGCGCGAAATTTCCCAAAGCCCGGACCGCAGCAGCGATGGGGCGATCGGCAAACTCACTTACAACGAATTCAAGAGCGTATTCAACTGCGATGAAGCCGATGTTGACATGGTTTATGCACTGGGCATCGGCGAGATCAGCCCGATCCTTTACGCCGATCATGGCTACCATCTTTTCGATGTCACCAATAAATGGCCGGCGGTGCCGTTTGACAGCGTCAACCAGGTCATCGACAAAAAAGTGCTGCGACAACTGGTCGACCATGTCTATCGCAACCTCGGTCCCAAAGCGACCGTCATTCTCTCCGACCGTCTGAAAGACATCGGCTACAGCTATTCCACGCGCGGGGGACTTTCCATCTGCATCGACGACATGATCATCCCCCATGCGAAAGAGGAAATTCTGAAGAAGGCCGACAACCAGGTCGCTGAAATCGGAAGGCAATACGTCGAAGGATTGATCACTCAGGGTGAAAAATACAACAAGGTCGTCGATATCTGGGCCAAGGCCACCGACGATGTGGCCAACGAGATGATGGAAGTCATGAAGCTGGCACCGGTGGCTCAAACGGACGGCAGCCCGTTGCTCGACTCTCACGGCAAGCCGGTGGTTGAGGAAAGTTTCAACCCGATCTATATGATGGCCGATTCCGGAGCGCGCGGCAGCAAAGATCAAATGCGCCAGCTGGCCGGTATGCGGGGGCTGATGGCCAAACCATCCGGCGAAATCATTGAAACCCCCATCAACGCCAATTTCCGTGAGGGATTGTCGGTGCTGCAGTATTTTATCTCCACCCACGGTGCGCGCAAGGGTTTGGCCGACACCGCGCTCAAGACCGCCAATTCCGGGTATCTGACGCGGCGCCTCGCGGACGTTTCCCAGGACTGCGTCATCACCGAAGAAGACTGCGGGACGCTGTCGGGGGTGGAGCTGGAACCCCTGGTCGAAGGCGGCGAGATCATTCAGGTGCTGGGTGAACGCGTCCTGGGGCGAACGGCGTTGGAAGACATCCTGGATCCGTTCACGGACGAGGTCATCGCCAAGGCCGGCCAGGACATCGACGAACGCGTGGTCGAAAAAATCGAACAAGCCGGCTTGACGTCGGCCAAAATTCGGTCGGTTTTGACCTGCCGCGCCAAAGAAGGGGTCTGTGCGAAATGTTACGGCCGGGATCTCGCCCACGGTCGGCTGGTGGAAAACGGCCAGGCAATCGGTATTCTTGCGGCGCAGTCCATCGGCGAGCCCGGCACCCAGTTGACCATGCGCACCTTTCACATCGGTGGAACCGCCAGCCGGCGCGTGGAGCAGGCCGATATCCGGGCGCGCGTGGAAGGGACCGTCAAATTCATCGATCTGAACGTCGCCAAGAACTCCGAAGGCGCTCTAGTGGCCATGAACCGCCGTGGCGGCAAGATCGTTCTGATGAGCGATTCCGGACGAGAGCTGGAGAGCTTCCCCGTGATTTATGGGGCGCATTTGAACATCCGCGACGGGCAGAAGGTCAAACCCGGGGACCAACTAGCCATCTGGGATCCGTTTACGACTCCGATCATCACCGAGGTCGATGGGGCCGTCAAGTTCGGCGACATCGTGCCCGGTCGCACCATGCAGGAGAAGGTCGACCCGGTGACCGGCAAGTCCAGCCAGATGATCATCGAATCGAAGAGCGCTGAGGAGCGCCCCCGTATTTCCATCAAGGACAAAGAGGGCAAGACCGCCAAGCTGCCGGCTTCCTCGGGGTTTGCCCGCTATATTCTGCCGATCAATGCCATTCTGCTCGTGGAGGAAGGCGATACGGTAAAGGCCGGCGACCTGGTTGCCAAGCTGCCGCGGGCGACGACCAAAACGAAAGATATCACCGGTGGTCTGCCGCGAGTGGCCGAGCTGTTTGAAGTTCGCAAGCCCAAAGAAGTAGCGGTGCTGAGCGAAATCGACGGTTACGTATCCATCTCCAAGGGAACCAAGAAGGGCAAGCAGAAGGTGACCATCACACCGGTGGATGTCGGCGACAAGAAGGAGTACCTCATTCCGCGCGGTAAACACATCAATGTTTACGAGGGCGATTATGTTCGCGCCGGCGAAGCCCTGATCGGCGGGTCGGCGATTCCTCAGGACATCCTTAAGATCAAAGGTGAAGTGGCACTGGCCAAGTATCTGGTGGATGAGGTCCAGGAAGTCTATCGCTTGCAGGGCGTGCGTATTCACGACAAGCATATCGAAGTCATCGTGCGCCAGATGATGCGACGCGTGAAAGTGATGGATGTCGGCGACACGGATTTCGTGCTCGAGGAGCAGGTCGACCGGCTGAAGTTCGAGGAGGCGAACCAGGCGGTGGTGGCCAAGGGCGGAAAACCAGCCGTGGGCGAGCCGCTGATCCTGGGCATTACCAAGGCTTCGCTGAGCACCGAGAGCTGGGTTTCGGCTGCGTCCTTCCAGGAGACCACCAAGGTGCTGACCGATGCCAGTATTCAGGGCGCCGTCGATCGGCTGCGCGGCCTTAAGGAGAACGTCATCATGGGCCGTCTCATCCCGGCCGGAACCGGAATGCTTCAGTACGACGACATGGAAGTCGAGGTCGTGCAATAGGCTTGTGCGATTGTGTCTATAAACTATTTATAAAAATATCTTGACATTTAGTAATTTCCCATATACATATCACCATTTTGCAAAATCGGTTAAACGGGGTCGAACGAGGAAAGCATGCCAACGATCAACCAGCTGGTTCGAAGTGCCCGCAAACGGGTAAAGAAGAAAACCAAAACGCCGGCGCTGAAGGGGGCGCCGCAAAAACGCGGTGTGTGCACGCGCGTTTACACCACCACCCCCAAGAAGCCTAACTCGGCTCTGCGCAAAGTGGCGCGTGTGCGTTTGACGACGGGGATTGAAGTCAGCGCCTACATTCCAGGCGTTGGTCATAACCTTCAGGAGCATTCCGTTGTGCTGGTACGGGGCGGCCGTGTGAAGGATCTCCCCGGTGTGCGTTACCATATCGTTCGCGGTACCCTGGACACCTTAGGGGTGGAGGACCGTAAGCAGAGCCGCTCCAAATATGGGGCCAAGAAGCCGAAGTAGTCAGCGTCGATCGATCGACGTTTCACGGAGCCAATATGCCAAGAAGAAGAGAAGTCACTGAGCGGACCATCCGGCCAGATTCCAAATTCGGCAGCCGGCTGGTGGCCAAGTTCATCAACTGCCTGATGCACGACGGCAAGCGCAGCACGGCCGAAAGCATTGTATACGAATCTTTCGATATCATGGCGGAGAAGGTTAAAGACCCGTCCGTGAAGGTTTTCGAACAGGCGATCGAAAACGTGCGGCCGATGATCGAGGTGCGTTCGCGTCGCGTGGGCGGTTCAACCTACCAGGTCCCCACCGAGATTCGCTCGTCACGACGAACCGCGTTGGGGATTCGCTGGCTGATCAGCTATGCGCGTCAGCGTCCGGAGAAAGGCATGGCAAAAAAATTGGCGGCCGAGTTCATGGATGCCGCCAATAATCGCGGCGCTGCCGTTAAAAAACGTGAAGACACACACAAAATGGCAGAGGCGAACAAGGCGTTTGCCCATTTTCGCTGGTAACGGTTGCATCCTGACAATACGGGTCTCACCGCGGAGGGCATAACCGGTTTATATGCCCTTCGCATTTTAAGGGGAGGAGCGAACACATGGCCAAGCAGAAGTTTGAGCGGACGAAGCCGCACGTGAACGTGGGGACGATCGGTCACATTGACCATGGCAAGACGACATTA
>JALOPB010000312.1 GCA_025454115.1 Desulfobacterales bacterium
GAGCGGCGGCTCGCCGGCCAGGCCGGGCCGCGGGCGCAGCCGGTCCTTCAGGAGCGCGCGGTAGGAGGGCTTCAGGAGGTACTTGAGCCAGAACGGCCATGAAAGCAAGAGGAGCAGGAAGTAGAGGAGATCAAGAATGAGCATGTTTCATTATATCATAGCCCTGCGCGCTGGAAAATAAGCCTGTTTTTGCAGGCTTCCTCATTAAAACGGCTTGCCTGGACGCGCTGACGGTGCCGGAAGGATTCACGAAGACAGGCGGGAACGCCGCCCGGCCTGCCGCCAGGAATTTGCGCTAGAGCTTGCTGGGCAACGCCCTGGCGGCGGTCGTTTTCTCGACAAACAGCAGAGCGTCATACGTCAGCGCGACGATCTGGCGGGAAAAGAAGAAGGCGGCGAATGATTCGCCATATCCGGCGCCGATGCTTTTACTGGCCCTGGGCTGGCTGAACCAGTCGGCCACGGGCCCCTCCTTCGGCAGTCGGCGCAGGTCGATTGCCGCGATGCGCAGTCCCGCCGCCGCCAGCATGGCATCCAGGCTCCCAGCCGGGGCCGGCTCGACGTGGAAAGTCCGCAATCCCCCCTTCTCTGCAAACGGCATTTCTATCGCCTGAAACGATCCCTGGTTGAAGGCAAAGCCGAAAACGACCATCTGACGGCCAAACAGCCGGCGCAATGCCATGCCCATGGGTTCGACGCCTGCCATTCCCGCTGTCGCGACATGGCCGTTGTGCGCCCAGAGCACGATCTTCGCTCCGGGGTTGCTGCCCAGTATCCACTGGACGTTCTCGGCCATGCTCCGGTCTCGGGAGACTTCGTTTGTCCGCATCTGCAAAAATTGCAGAACCACGCGGGCGTTTTGTATCGTCCATTCCGCGTCGCGTGGGGTAGCGCCATTCTTGGCGTAGGATTTGCGGGAGGATTCCAGGTGGCGTACGATCCCCTTCCATGCCGCTAACGCCGAGGCTGCGGATTCCGGTCGTTTGTCCGGGGACGTCATGCGTTGCAAGCGCAGGCTCTGTTTCCCCTCCCGATACACCCGCGGATCCAGCTCCGCGGCATATCCCAGGCCGCCAACATAGAATCCCTTCGGTGCGGGGGATTCGAAGCCGAGATCACACGTGGGATGGCTGCGGTACGACTTCCCGTCCAGCTCGATGGCCAGGCCATCGAACCAGGCCGTGCCGTCTCCGGTAAGGATGGCGCCAAAGTTGATGTGGGTGGCGTTCGCGGGAACCGGCAGCTCGATGTCGCAGTGCTTCCAATCGCTGGTACCGGTGACGCCGCGGTCCCGCATGTTGTCGAACGCCAAAATCCCCGATTGGCCGTCGACGCGCCACCAAAGCCCGGCGTAGCCGGTGCGGATATCTGCGGTCTTGATGAAGCCGCTGAAGCGCGCGCGCCTGCCCTTGGCGTCGTTGACCGGAAACGAGCCGGTCGCGACGCCGAAGGTCGACCTTCCGGCCGATTCCATAACTTGAGCGATCGCCTGGCGCACGGTCGCGGCGAAGCCCGGATCGAGTCGGGAAACGAAGTCGTTGACGATTCCCGCCGCGACATCGGGAGTCTGCATGTCAAATCCGGTGAACTGGACGCGACCCCTGCCGGACATGTTGAATTCACGCATCCAGCGGACCATGGATAGGACTTCCTCCGTGCTCCAGGTCCAGAAATACATGCTCTTGATCAGCGCCACCGGGTCGCCCTGGCCGTTCAGGACATAATCGTTCAAGCGAAAGGCTTCGGGCATGTTGGCTTCGATCGAGAAGATCGTGAAGCCCATTTCGGCGGCGAGAAATTCGACCAGGCGATGCTTGAGCTGGAAAAACTCGCGCGTGCCGTGCGTCGCTTCGCCCAGAGCGACGATGCGCGCGTCGCCGACAATTTTTTTCAAGGGCTGCATGTCGGCGAAACCGTGCCCGGCTTCGACCGTGTCCAGGCGGATCGCGTTGGCCTGCAGCCAGCTCCGGGCCGCCTCGGCGTTGGTCTCGTTCGGGTCCGCGCTTGCCTCGGTTCCCTTGCGATCGCCGGCGGCAGAACCGTGGGGCCCGTCTATGGCAAGCGTTGCGAAAACGAGGGGCAGCAGAATCAGCGCGAAGCAGCGATGCTTGCCGAGTCTCCCGGGGGAATCGTTGCTTGTCATGCCCGTATTGTACGTGATCTTCTTCTGTTCAACAATGCCGGGAGCCGTTTTGGCGCGCCGGGGGTCCGCCGTTGACTTCGCTCCGACCGCGGCATACAATGCGGCCATGACAGACAGGATCAAGGCCGTCGTATTGGCCGCTGGAAAGTCCACGCGCATGAAGTCCGGCCTTTCCAAGGTCCTGCACCCCATCCTGGGCAAGGAGATCATCCGCTACCTGATCGGCAGCCTCCTGGAGTGCGGCCTGGCCGAGCCCGATATCGTCATTGTCGTCGGCGACAACCGGGCCGAAATCGATCAGACGGACGTAAATTTTAAAAAATCTCCGAAAACTAAAGCAAAGCCGAGCTTGGGAGAGAGCATATGGACGTCGGTAATCTCGTTCACAACTCCATGGACGGGATTGTTCACGGGGTGATGCCAGCTGAAGCCGGCATCGTTCGTCATTCGGATGATCGCGTTGGTGCCTACCAGACATCCCACTCTCGCGCTGCCGAAGGAAATGGCGAGAATGTCGAGGTCCTTCCCGAACGGGAAGTCCTTTCTCGTCCACTTTTCCCCTTCGTCCGTCGTCATGAGATACGCCCCGCGGTCGCCGACGATATAGACCCACCCGGCCTTGTTCACGGTGACGTCCCGGGGCAGGAAATTCCGCCCGCCGACTATCTTCTCCGTCTGGCTTTTCCAGGTCTGGCCGCCGTCCTGGGTATGGAGAATGACGGCGAGATTATTGGAATTCCGGATCCGGTAACCGATGACCCAGCCGATCTTGTCGTTCAGGAAGGCCACTCCGTTCAAAAGGTATTTCGCCTCCATCCCTGAACGCTGCTCCGTCCAAGTTTTGCCGTTGTCGGCGGTGGATAGAATGGTGTTGTCGGCCCCGACCGCCCAGCCGCTCTTGCCCACGAAAACCAGATCCTGCAGGTCATTCTTCACGGGAGAAAGCTGCGGAGTCCAGGTCACACCTGCATCGACAGTCCGCGTGATGCTCCCTTTGTCTCCGGTCATGAAGCCGACCCGCGCATTTTGAAAGAACAGAGCGTTGTATGCACCGGGGACCTTGGCGATCTCGCAGAAATTGACTCTGCCCGGGCATCGCGCATAGACACTGGAAAAAGATCCCCCCCGGCTCAATATCCAGGCCGTGTCTCCGGCAAAGGACATTTTCCAGAGGTGGGAACCCGAAACTGTGCTCTCACGGGTCCATTTGCCGAAATCGGCGGGCGATGACATCAGCAAACTCGCGAGCAGAATAATGACGATGAGTACGTGTTTTTTCATGGTTGACCTCCTTTTCCCTGGGCCGATGTTAATCTCGGCTGAGAACGAATGTTAATGTTCTTTTCCTACGCGCCGGGACCCTCTTGGCAACACAATAGGAAAATCATTTTTCTCCATGAATGAAATTATAAAGAGCTTCTATTGAAATATCAATAGCACCTTGGGGCGGTGATCCCTGTCAAGTAAGCCAAGGGGCGGACTTGTCCGCTTGTTGCCTCATCTTAAAAGCTATCTGCAATGGCCCGTTGACTTCATTTCAGAGAACTCGTAAAATGCGGATATGGCTGAAAATATCCGGGCCGTGATCCTGGCCGCCGGCAGGTCCACGCGCATGAAGTCCAAACTGTCCAAGGTCCTGCACCCCATCCTGGGCAGGGAGATCATCCGCTACCTGATCGGCAGCCTCCGGGAGTGCGGCCTGGCCGAATCCGATGTCGTCATTGTCGTCGGCGACAACCGGGCCGAAATCGAGAAGGCGCTGGGCAGCGGATTTCTCTATGCCCGCCAGCGTGAGCAACTGGGAACGGCCCATGCCCTGCTGAGCGCCGCCAGCCAGGTGGCGGCCCACGACGGATCGCTGCTGGTGCTGGTCGGCGACAACCCGTTCATCACCGCCGCCGAG
>JALOPB010000313.1 GCA_025454115.1 Desulfobacterales bacterium
GAGCTTCACCGCGGAGGAAGGCGAGCTGCTGGTGGTGCTCGGCCCGTCGGGGTGCGGCAAGTCCACCATTTTAAGGCTGATCGCCGGGCTCGAAAGCGTAACCGGGGGCGTGATCCGCATCGGCGGCCGGGAGGTCACCCACCTACCTCCGGCCGGCCGCAACGTTTCCATGGTGTTCCAGTCCTATGCCCTGTTTCCGCATTTGAACGTGGCCGAAAACATCGTCTTCGGCCTCAAGGTGCGCAGGCTCCAGCCGGCCGAACAGCGACGGCGGCTGGACCGGGCCGTGGAACTGCTCGGCCTGCAGGGACTGCTGCAGCGCAAGCCGGCCGAGCTGTCCGGCGGACAGCGCCAGCGGGTCGCCCTGGGCCGGGCCATCGTCAGCGAGGCCCCGGTCTGCCTGATGGACGAGCCGCTGTCCAACCTGGACGCCAAGCTGCGCCACGAGATGCGGCGCGAAATCCGCACGCTGCAGCAGCGGCTGGGGATCACCATGGTCTACGTCACCCACGACCAGGTCGAAGCCATGACCATGGCGGACAAAATCGTGCTTCTCGACGCCGGCCACATCGAACAGTTCGCGCCGCCCGACGAACTCTATGCCCGCCCGGCCACTCTTTTCTCCGCCGGATTCATCGGAACCCCGCCGATGAACCTGCTGCCCCTGGACGATTCGGACGCGGCCCGCTGGGTCCGCTCGCATCCGGTCAATGGATCCGCGAAAGGGCCTCTCGACGGGCTGGTCCTGGGGGTGCGTCCGGAGAAGATCAGCCTGGCGGATTCAGGCCTCCCGGCAGAAGTGCTCAGTCTGGAATACCTGGGTGCCGACAGCCTCATCGCCTGCCGGGTGGGAAATCATGAATGGATCGTCCGCCAGAGCGGCAAAATCAAACTATCCGCCGAGGCACGCATCCACCTGAGGTGGCCGGCGGCTGAAACCCATTGGTTTGAGGTCAAGACCGGAAAACGCCGGGACATTTGACAGCCGGACTACTCCCGAACCGCGCCAGACGATGGCCGGGTCGGGTCGACATGAACCAAACGGAGGAGGGTCATCATGAAACAGTTGTGGATCAGGGTGTGGTGCGGGATTGCGTTAGCCGTCATCCTGGGCGGAACCGCGGCCCAGGCCGCCGTCGAACTGAACATGTACTACCCGGTCGCCGTGGGCGGGCCGATCACCAAGGTCATCGACGACATGATCGCCGAGTTCGAAAAGGCCAATCCGGGCATCAAGGTCAAAGCCGTTTATGCCGGCAACTACGACGATACGCGCGTCAAGGCCCTGGCCGCGATCAAGGCCAACCAGCCGGTGCAGCTGAGCGTGCTGTTTTCGATCGACCTGTTCGAGCTCATGGACCAGGACGCCATCGTGCCGTTCGACGAAGTAGCGACCTCGGCCGAGGACAAACAGTGGCTGTCCTCGTTCTATCCTTCGCTGATGCAGAACTCCAAGGCCAAGGGCAAGATCTGGGGGGTCCCGTTCCAGCGTTCGACCATCGTCATGTACTATAACAAGGACGCCTTCAAGGAAGCCGGCCTCGACCCCAAAAAGCCGCCGGCTACCTGGCAGGAGATGGCCGAAATGGCCCAGAAGCTGACCAGGAAGGACGCGTCCGGCAACGTGACGCGCTGGGGCGTGCAGATCCCGTCCACCGGCTACCCGTACTGGATGTTCCAGGCCCTCTGCATCCAGAACGGTCTCGAGCTCATGAACCAGGACGGGAATGAGACCTACTTCGACAAGCCCGAGGTCGTCGAAGCCCTTCAGTACTGGCGGGATCTCGCGGCGAAGCACAAGGTAATGCCTGAGGGGACCGTCGACTGGGGCACCCTGCGCCAGAAATTCCTGGAAGGCGCCACGGCGATCATGTGGCACACCACCGGAAACCTCACCGCGGTGCGCGAGGGCGCCAAGTTCGACTTCGGCGTGAGCATGCTGCCGGCCAGCAAGCGCCGCGGCTCGCCCACCGGCGGCGGCAATTTCTACATCTTCAAGAAAGCCACTGCCGAGGAACGCCAGGCTTCATTGAAGTTCATCAAATTCATGACCTCGCCGGAATTGAGCGCCCGCTGGTCCATGGCCACCGGCTATGTGGCCACCAGCCCGGCCGCCTACCAGACGGCGACGCTTGAAAAGTATGTCGCCGATTTTCCGGCCGCGGCCGTGGCCCGCGACCAGTTCCAGTATTCGGTGGCCGAACTCGCGGTGCACGAAAACGCGCGCGTGAAGAAATTCCTGGACGACGCCATCCAGAGCGTGCTCACCGGCGCCAAGCAGCCCAAGGACGCCCTGGGCGGCGCCCAGCAGCAGGCCGAGCGCGTGCTCAAGCCCTACCGCTGATAAAATCGGCTGGCGCCGATTTCATACGAACCAAAGTAAACGATGCGTCTCAACCATAAAACCGCCCGCTGGGTGAATGCGTGGCTGCTGCTGATGCCGGCAGCGGTGCTGATGGTCGCCTTCACCCACTTTCCCATCGTGGGCGGTTTCTTTGCAAGTTTCTTCTCAACGGCCCGCCAGGGGCGGCCGAGCAAGTTCGTGGGTCTGGACAACTACAGCTACATGCTGAACGACTCCGTATTCTGGCAGGTGCTGGGGAACAATTTTCTTTATGCTCTCGGCACCATCCCTCTGAGCGTTTGCCTGGCGCTGCTGATGGCGGTGTGGGTCAATGGACGGCTTTTCGGCCGGGCCGTGGTCCGCACCGCCTATTTCACGCCGACCATCCTGCCGATGATCGCCGTGGCCAATATCTGGCTCTTCTTCTACACGCCCCAGATCGGCCTGCTCGACAAGATCCGCAGCCTCTTCGGAATGGCCAGCCACAGCTGGCTGGGCGACCCCGGCACGGCCCTGGCCTGCCTGATGGTGCTGGCGGTCTGGAAGGATGCCGGTTTCTTCATGATATTTTACCTGGCGGCGCTCCAGGGCATATCGCCTGAGCTCGAAGAGGCCGCCGTCATCGAGGGGGCCGGCCGCTGGTATTTCTTCCGCCGGGTGACGCTGCCGCTGCTCATGCCGACCACCCTTTTCGTCGTGGTCAACGCTACCATCAACTCCTTCAAGCTGGTCGACCACATTTTCATCCTGACCAAAGGCGGCCCGGACAACGCCTCGTCGCTGTTGCTTTATTACATCTACGAGGTCGCCTTCAGTTTCTGGGACACGGCCTATGCGTCGACGCTGACCGTCGTGCTCCTGATAATTCTGGGCGGACTGGCCGTCACGCAGTTCGCCTATCTTGAAAAAAGGGTGCATTACCAATGATCCGCGGGGTGGACTGGGGGCAGCGCCTGGAAATGGCGGCGGCCTGGTTTTTAGCCTTTCTGTGGGCGGCGCCGCTGCTGTACGCCACCTGGGCGGCCTTCCACTCCATGGATTTCGTGAGCCGCTTCGATCTGACGGCACCGCTCACCCTGGACAACTTCCGCTCGGCGTGGAAAGTGGCGCCCTTCGCGCGCTACTTCCTGAACACGTTCATGCTGGTCTGCATGACGCTCGCCGGCCAGCTGATCCTGTGCACGCTGGCGGCCTATTCCTTTGCGCGCTTCGAGTTCCCGGGCAAGAGCATCGCCTTCATCCTCGTACTGGTCCAGATCATGATCATGCCGGACGTGCTGATCGTGCAGAACTACCTCACGACGAGCAAGCTCGGTCTGGTGGACACGATCCTCGGCATCGGTTTACCCTACATGGGCTCGGCCTTCGGCATCTTCCTGCTGCGGCAGGCCTTCAAGCAGGTGCCCAAGGAGCTGGAGGACGCGGCGCGCGTCGAGGGTGCGGGCTGGCTCTCCATCCTGCTCAAGGTCTACGTGCCGCTGGCGCGGCCGACCTACCTCGCCTACGGCCTGGTCTCGGTGAGCTACCACTGGAACAACTTCCTGTGGCCGGTCGTCATCACCAACTCCACTACCACCCGGCCCCTCACCGTCGGGCTCTCCATCTTCGGCGCGCCCGAGTCCGGGGTCAACTTCTCCGTCATCTCGGCCGGCACCCTGCTCGCCGTCTCCCCGCTCCTGATCGCCTTCCTGCTCTTCCAGCCAGTTCGTCCAAAGCTTCATGCGCTCCGGGATCAAATGAGAATCGACAAAACCACATCGATCATAATATTGTGAAACAAAATATATCGATGGGGGATTCTGCATGCATACAGTAACCGTATCACCTAAATTTCAAGTCGTTATTCCCAAGGAGGTAAGAAAAGCTCTAAATCTGCGTCCCGGTCAAAGAATGCAGGTTGTAGAACATGAAGGGCGAATCGAGTTTATACCCGAACGTGATTTTAAAGAATTGCGCGGATTTCTGAAAGGCATCAATACGGAATTCAAACGTGAGGAAGATAGGGTATGAATATCGTCGATTCGTCCGGATGGCTTTCCTAAGCAATGGAATTCAATGCTATTCTCTGGACTTAAGATTCAGATTTTGAAAAAATTTCGGGAGTAAAATATTTCCCGAAAAAATAGCAATGTTTCATCTCTGTTGTATATGGCCGAACCTCGCCGCCAAAGCGTCCAGGGTGATGTTCGTTGCGATCTCGTCGTGAGGAATCATCACATAACGCCAGCGCTTGTTGCCGAATCGCTGCGCATGAGTTGAGGCGTTGGCGCACCAGCCGATGGCGGCCTCTTTCTTGGCCAGGACAATTGAATCCTCCATTTGGTCGCTGGCCTTCGTTTCAAGCATATAGATCGCATCCGCGGTTTCGGCCACGAAGTCCGGCTGGTATTCGAGGTGATCTGCTCCGTCACGGTAGAAGATCTGAAATTGGCCCCGGGCCGGTCTGAACCATTTCATCGAATCCCGTTCGAGTACGACCGCGAGCCTGCGCTCCGCTTCCGAGTCGAACTTCTGCGCCGGGTACAGACAGCGCTCGAACCCGCCGAACAGATATTTCGCCATGTTGCTTTTATCCGGCGGTGAGACGCGGTAGTCGGCCAGCGGTTCAGCCACGGGGTGTGTATAAGCGCTCGGCTTCAGCTCGGTGTAGCCCCTGCTGACCCTGACCTCATAGCCGACCGCCTCTTCCCAATGGTTTTCCTGCATCAGCGCATGAATAACCTTGGCGATGTCGCGCTGGTAACAGCACAGCACCTTGCGCGTATCGTCCTCGGACAGGTAGCTCCGGAAATGCCGTACCGTCTGTGTGGCCAGGTCGTAGATCAGATCCGCGTGATCGTCGTAGGATATATCGTCGAAATCGACCAGGCCGCAGACGACATAGTCCTCCAGCCGCGCCTCTTCGTTTCCGCCCCGGCCGAGCGCCACCACGTCGAGCTGGTCCGTGCGCAGGTGCTGAATCCAAAGTTCATTGGAAACCGCCGAATACTTCAGGTTCTCCAGCCGCAGGCGGAACGGCTTGAAGCCCGATTTCACCTCGCCTTTCGGCACGGTTAAAATGCGCGGGATATCGATGGTCTGCTGCGTGACCAGTTCCACCATCTTTGCCACCACGGCGGCGATGTCCGTCTTTTCCTCGAGACCTTCTATCTTTAATTGCGCGGGCTGATGCTCCGCTTCGACGGCTTTGACGATGGCCTTCTGGATTTCCGGGTGTTTCAAATGGTTCAGCGTCGGCAGCGTTTGCGGCTGGTTTTCCAGTTTGCGGATGACCTCGTAAGCGGTCCGCGCCATCTTTTGCTCCTCCGGCGTGGTGAAAGCCGGCGCCTCGCCCTTGGCGGCCAGGGTGGTGCCGCTCGTTGCCTGCGGCGGCTGGATACCCAATCGGGAGGCCAGGTTCGGCTGGGACACCATCGTCACCGTCTGTCGGGTCAAATTCGCCGAATCCAGAACAACCTCCTGCAGTCGAATGGCGGAATCCGGCCGGTTGGCCTCGTCGATGATCTCCTGGAACTTGTCATGCGCCACGATGTTCAGCCGGTCCACCGCTGAGACACGGGTGCGCTTGCCGTAAGGCAGGCGCAGGCCGCGGCCGATGGACTGCTCGATGAGAATGCGCGCGTTGGCGGCGCGCAGCGGAACGATGGTGTAGAGGTTGGTCACGTCCCAGCCTTCTTTGAGCATGTTGACGTGAATGACGATTTCCGTCGGCTCGGCGCTGTCCTCCACCTTAAGCAGCCGCTCGATCATCTCCTCTTCTTCCTTGCCCGTTCTGCTGGAGTCGACCTGGATCGCCTTTTCCTTATATCGGCCTTCAAAAAAACCGTCGGACTGGATCGACCGCAGCAACTCTCCGGCGTGCGTGGTGTCGCGGGCGATGACCAGCAAGAAGGGTTTCACGATCGGCTTGTCGCTCTCGCGGGCGTATGTCTCCAGCTCCACTTTCACGCTCTCATGCAGGCGGACGCCGTCCTCCAGCTTCAGGCGTTCGATCTCATCAGGCGACATACCCGCCGGATTGAAGTTCTTGCGCGTCACGACCGCCGGCTCCTTTACAAAGCCGTCGGCCATGGCCTTGCCCAGGGGATAGTCGTAGATCACGTTCTTAAAAGGAACCGGGCCGCGGCTCGTTTCCACGAAGGGCGTGGCGGTCAACTCCAGCCCCAGGATCGGTTTCAGCTCGTTGATCGCGCGCACTCCGGCGCTCGCCCGGTAGCGGTGCGACTCGTCCATCAGCAGCACCAGATCCGGCAGCCCGGCCAGGTAATCGAAGTAGCTCTCGCCGATGTATTCCGACAGCCGCTTGATCCGCGGCGATTTGCCTCCGCGCACCTCGGAGTTGATCTTCGAAATATTGAAAATGTTGACGTGGACTTCTCCGCGCCCGGCAAGACCTGGAAGCATGGGCTGTCGCCTTGCCTCGTCCCGTATGCCCGATCCGTTTTCGTAGGTGTCGCCCGTGATGATCGTCGGCGGTTCCGCGGCAAACTCCGCGATGCCCTTGAAGACGTATTTAGGCGTATTGGGGGTGAAGTCGGCGATGAGCTTGCTGTAGATGGTCAGGTTGGGGGCCAGCACGAAGAAGTTGTTGATGCCGTGGGCCAGGTGCAGGTAGCCGATGAACGCGCCCATGAGCCTGGTTTTCCCAACGCCCGTGGCCAGCGCGAAGCATACGGAAGGAAACTCGCGTTCGAAATCCGTAACCGTTGGAAATTCGCTTTGGATGGCCGCCAGCAGGGTGGCTGCTGAGGCGTCTTTGCCGGGCGGCGCAATCTCCGTGATGCGATCGAGGATTTCAAGCGCGCGGCGCTGGGGTGGGCGAAGGCTCAAACGGCCGGTAATGGCGTTATTCGCTTTGCGTGTTCCACCGCCTTTTTGTCACCCCGGCGCAAGCCGGGGTCCAGTCTTTTAGCGGCTGCAACTCCCTGGATTCCGGCCTGCGCCGGAATGACGTTCAGAGCAAATCGGCATATAAATCCCTCCACTCCGGATTGGAGCGTTCGATCAATTCCAACTTCCAGCGGCGCTTCCATCCCTTGATCGCCTTCTCCCGCGATATGGCTGAGATCATGGTTTCATGCGGCTCATACCAGACCAGAGTGTGTACGCCATAGCGTTGAGTAAAACCCTTCACCATATCATTCTTATGTTCCCAGACTCTCTTGACCAGATCGGAGGTCACTCCCACATAGAGCGTACCGTTTCTTCGGCTCGCAAGGATGTAAACGCATGGGCATTTCGCCATTTTCTTTGTCGCTTCTGTGCGGAATCTTCGTCAGCCAGCCTTTTTTGTCACCCCGGCGATAGCCCTCTGTCCATCCGCCTTGCGTGTTCCACCGCCTTTTTGTCACCCCGGCGCAAGCCGGGGTCCAGTCTTTTTAGCGGCTACAAGTTCCTGGATTCCGGCTTGCGCCGGAATGACGACAGGTCGAACGCTCTATCGAGAATGACATCCATTACGCTGAATCCTCTTTAAAAAG
>JALOPB010000314.1 GCA_025454115.1 Desulfobacterales bacterium
CGGTGCTCTGGCCCCGCCACGTGGTGAAAGAGATCACCTGGCCGTCCTTCGTCCGTTTGGCGAGCGAAGACCCGTTGGAAAAGGCCCTGGGCGTGTTCACGCGCGAGCCGGGCATGAACGCGCGCGACGAACTTTACATCCTGGACGTGGAAGACCGCTTCCAGGGCGTGGTGACCCGCCGCGACCTGCTGGCCGCCGCGCAGCGTCAACAGCCGGACCGCTCCATCGCCTGGGCCGATTTGATCGGACACCCGGAGTGGCTGCCGGCCGCAGCCCTCCGCGACATCATGCGGCCGGAGCATCCGGCGACGGCGGATCCTGAAGCCGATCTCGCGGAAGTCGCCCGCCGCATGCTCGACAACCAGGTGCGCTGCATGCCGGTCGTGGACGGTGGCAAAGTCACCGGCATCGTCCGGCTGAACGACGTCCTGCAGCATCTGGCGCGTTAGGGGCAAAGAGCATGGGGCAGAGGGCATAGGGTTACTAAATCTTCTTTTTTAACCCTATGCCCTCTGCCCTGTGCCCTCTGCCAACGAAGGAGACTTCGCCCATGTCCGCCAACCACACCTCGCGCGGCTCCCGGAGCGGCGACTACCCCTATTTCCGCAACCTTTGGAACCTCGTGGTGGTCTCGCTCCTCACCGCGGCATTCCTGCCCCTGCTCCTATTGGGCGGCGTCATCTACGTCACCACGACCGACGCCCTGAAGGCCAACGCCGTCGAAACCCTGCGGCTCCAGGTTCAGGACCACCGCACCGTCATCGACCAGTTCCTGTCCGAACGGGCTTCCGACCTCCGGCTGCTGGCGGCCAACATCGGTTTTGCGGACCTCACGAACGCCGGCGGGCTCGGGCGGGCCTACCGCTCGCTGCAGCAGGAGCTCGCCTGTTTCTCCGACCTGGGGGTCATCGATTCCGAAGGCAACCACCGCGCCTACGTCGGGCCTTACGACCTAATGGCGCGCAACTACCGGGACCATTTCTGGTTCCAGCCCACGGTGGAAAAAGGCATCTTCATCAGCGACGTCTACCTGGGCTATCGCCAGGTTCCGCATTTCATCATTGCCGTCAAGCAGCAGGACACGCACGGATTCTGGATCCTGCGCGCCACCGTGGACGCCGATTTCTTCGAACGATTCGTCGCGGGCAGCGCGGGCGATTTCAAGGCCGAGGCCTACCTGATCAATCACCAGGGCGTGTACCAGACCCGCCCGCGCCCGGCCGGGACGCCCATGGAAACGTCTCCGTTCGGGACGATTCCCGCCTTCGACGGCATCCGCATCGAGGAGCGCGGGGAGCGCATCTTCGCCATGGCTTGGCAGAAATACGTGCCTTGGGTGAGCATCGTCGAAATGAACCGGGCGCAGATCTTTGCCGACCTCGACCGGGCTCGCTGGATCTGCCTGTCCACCTTCATTCTCGGCGCGCTCCTGATCATCCCGACCGTGATGCTCACCACCAACAAACTCGTGCGCATGCTGGAGTCCAAGCGCAGATCCATGCGCTTCCTCGACCAGCAGCTGCAGCACGCAAGCAAGTTGGCCTCATCCGCCCGACTGGCCCAGGGAGCGCTCGAGGACATTACGGACAGCCTGGCCAATATCCACAGCGCCGCGCAGTGGCTGCGGGAGATCTGGAAGCAACGCGCTCAGGCGGAACCGGATCCCGAAGAGGTCCGGGGCACCCTCGATCAGATCGAAGCGGAGGTCCACCGCAGCGAGGGTGCCGTCAAGCGCGGCCTCGATTTGGGCCGACCGTCGGCCGGACCGGTTTGCATCGATCTGAACATCCATGAACTCATCGGCGAGCTTCTGGACCTCATGCGCCGCGAGCTCCACTTCAAGCGCATCCGCGTGCAACGCGATTCGCCCGATCCGGCCGCCACGGTCTGCAGCGACCCGGACGGCCTGCGGCAGGTGCTCCAGAACCTCATCAGCAATGCCGTCGCCGCCACGCCGGACGGCGGCGACATCGCGATCGGTTCCCGGATGGAGCGGGGCCGGCTGATCCTGACGGTCATCGACAGCGGCACCGGCATCCCGGCCGAAGAGCTCGAAAAAATCTTCGAGCCGCTCTACACCACCCGACCCGAGGGGCTGGGCCTGGGTCTCACCATCAGCCGCACGATCGTCGAACGGCTGGGCGGGACCCTTTCGGCCCGCAACGAGCCCGGCCGCGGAGCGGCGTTTACGGTGGAGCTGCCTTTGAAGTGATCAAACGCGAACACATCAAACAGGCCATCGATGCCATTTCGGTACGTGAGCCGACCATCGGGCGCACGTTGGACGAACTGCTGGGGATGGGCCGCATCGAGACCGTCGACTCAGCGGAGGGCTCCGACACCGATTTTTATTTCCTGTTCGACAAGGAACGGGTGCGGGTCAAGAAATTCATCTTCATCAACGAAGGCACGGCGCCCATCGAGCGCGGTCTGCTCATCAAATACGGCGAGCTCCTTCGCAAGCGCGAGCTCATCGAGGGGCGGCGGGGGGAGCGCGATTTTCTGCGGGCCGCCCGGGATGTCCGGCGCGCTGGGCTCCGGCTGATGGTGGCGTACGAGATTGAAAACGCCATCCAACGGGCCCGCCGGCTATCGGACGCCGTCGCAGCCGGCGGCGCAGATGAGCGTCTCGCCCTTCTGAGCCGCCTGAAAACGGAAAACCCGGACGACGGGGTCCCGCCCGCCGCGCCGGATGACCGAGTGATCTTCTGCGGGGCGGTCGACGACGGCCGCGAGGCCCTTTTCACTCCCTTCGCTTTCACCATGGAAAGCCTGATGCAGGTGGCGGACATCAATCTTGAATTTTTTCACGTTCGCTTCCTGCTCGCTTGCCTCCTGCACGGCCAGGACCATCAGGTCTTCGCCTGCGTGGTGGACGGCCGCATCGTCGGGATGCTGTTCCTGTCCTTGAAAAGCGCCCTGTTCTACTCCGGCCTCGAAATCAAGTACATCGCCACCTTGCGGGGCCGGCGCAGCGACGACGAGGAGCCGCCGCCCCGCGGCGTCGGCCGCTTCCTGGTGGCAGGAACCTGGCTGCTCTGGCGGTCCGTCTACCGCAAAGCCCGAGAGATCGTCTTGGACTCCGAAGCCGGCGCACGCCGGTTTTATGAACACCATGGATTTGCGTCCAAAGGCCCCCACCGGTATGTGCTCGCAAAACCTAGCCCGGATCTGCTGCGCACCATCCTGATCATGGCCGAAAACCGGCCGGACCTCCCCTCCGGAGTGGCGGTCGAAATCGCCGATCTCGTTATGAAGCGCATCAAACAGCTGCGCCGGCGCAGCCGGGACGAGCATGAGCGCAGGCTCCACGCCCAGGTGGAAGCCATGGCCCAGACGGCGCTCTCTTCGCGCGCCTATCCGGTCATCGCCACCGCCGCCACGCACGGGTTGCTGCGCTGCCGCCGGAGCCTTTCCGAACTCGAACATCTGCTCGCCGTAGCCTCCCAGAACCCGCAAATCCGCAAGACATTCCTGCAGAGTGATTCCCCCGTAGTGGGTGTGGCCAGCGACGATCGCTTCACGCAGCACCTTGAAAACGTCTTCCACCTCGAAAACGCCAAGCGCTACGAGGCCATCCGCTCCGTTCTGGAGGATCCGTCGTTTTCCCGAATGCTGGAGCGGATCGCCCCGCGGCCGGCCACACCGGACGAACTGGCCTGGGTTCACACCCCGGCCTATATCGAGCGGGTGGCGCAAACCGCAGGCCGTCCGCTCACGTCCTTCGACCTCGACACCCAGACCACCGAAAAGTCCTACGAAACGGCCTGCTTGGCGGCGGGAGCGGTATTCAACCTAGTAGAGGAGATATGGACCGGCCGCATCCAGCGCGGGTTCGCCGCCGTCCGACCGCCCGGCCACCATGCCGAGCCGGGCCGTGGCATGGGGTTCTGCCTGTTCAACAACACGGCCCTCGGGGCGCGCTATCTTCAGCGGCGCCACGGTCTGAAGCGCATCATGGTGGTCGATATCGATGCCCATCACGGCAACGGTACGCAGGCCGTCTTCTACGACACGGACGAGGTGCTCTGCGT
>JALOPB010000049.1 GCA_025454115.1 Desulfobacterales bacterium
CGCAAATCGTTTTCGAAGAACTTGCGTAAATCGTCGATCCCATATTTCAGCATGGCGACCCGCTCCACGCCCATCCCAAAGGCGAAGCCCGTGTAACGTCCCGTATCGTAGCCGACATTTTCAAAAACAGCCGGATGAACCATGCCCGAGCCGAGAATTTCCAGCCAACCCGTTTGCTTGCAGACCCGGCAGCCTCGGCCCCGGCAGATCACGCAGAGAATGTCCACCTCGGCGCTGGGTTCCGTAAAAGGGAAGAAGCTGGGACGAAATCGCAGGCGGGTCTGCTCATCGAACATCTGGTGAACGAAGGCGGTCAGCGTGCCCTTCAAGTCGGCAAAGGAGACGTTTTCATCCACCAGCAAACCTTCGACCTGATGGAACATAGGCGTGTGAGTCTGGTCCGAATCGCATCGAAATACCTTCCCCGGGGCAATGACCCTCACCGGCGGGGGCTGGCGTTCCATGGTCCGGACCTGAAGCGGAGACGTGTGGGTTCGCAGGACGACGTCCGCAGATACAAAAAAAGTGTCCTGCATGTCCCGGGCGGGATGGTTTTTGGGGATGTTTAGGGCTTCGAAATTATAGTAATCTTTCTCGACTTCCGGCCCTTCGACGATGTCGAATCCCATTTTTGAAAAAATGCCGCATATCTCAGCGCTGATCCGGCTGATGGGGTGCAAAGCGCCCCAAGCCTCACTTCTGCCGGGCAGCGATACGTCGATGCGATCCTCGGCCGCAAGCCCGTCACGCTCCAGGGCCTCTAAAGCGGCGGAGATGTCCGCACTCAGCCGTTGCTTGATTTCGTTGGCTTTTTGGCCGGCGGCCGGACGTTGCTCCGGCGGTAGGCCGGCGATGGATCTCAAAAACTGAGTGAGAACGCCCTTGCGGCCAAGATATTGGACGTGCAGCGCCTGAATTTTTTGAGAATCAGCGGCGGCCGTCTCCAGTTGACGCCGTGCTTCCGAGTAAACCTGATCCAGATTCAGTTCCACGATACTCCGAACGGGATGCGCTCCCCCGTTGACCGTCACGGTGGCGGCCGCTGCAGAATTCGCGGCGGCCGGCCATCCTGGTTACGCCCGCTGGGTGGCCAATTTGGCGATCTGAGCGAATCCGGCGGGATCCGAGATGGCCAGTTCGGCCAGAACCTTGCGGTCCAGCGCCACATGGGAGAGTTTCAAACCGTGCATGAACTGGCTGTAGGAAAGGTCGTTGAGGCGCGCCGCGGCGTTGATGCGGGTGATCCACAGCGCACGGAAATCTCGTTTGCGCACCTTGCGATCCCGATAGGCGTAACGCAGGGCCCGATCCAGGGTCCCGGCCGCCGTTCGAAAAAGCTTGCTCCGCCCTCCACGGAAGCCCCTGGCGAGCTTGAGCACTTTTTGGCGACGATGTCTGGCTTTAAATCCTCGTTTGACACGCATGGCGGTATACCTCGTTAATCAAAGATTAGAAAATGCAAAATGTCTTAACGTTGATCGATCCGCTGACCGGCTGTGTCAGCCGTTGGGCAGCAGGAGCTTGAGCGCCCGCATATTGCTCTTATGGACCAGCGGGCTTTTTCTCAGGGCTCGTTTGCGCTTGCGCGACTTCGTGCTCAGGATATGACTGCCAAACGATTTGTGGTAGACAATTTTGCCCGTACCGGTCTTTTTGAACCGCTTGGCGGTGGAACGGTTGGTTTTGATCTTCGGCATATAAAAATCTCCCCTTTCGAATACACGATGTTAAGCTTAAAGAAAACTAAAACAGATGGCGCGAGCAACATCACCACCGGCCCACGCCACCCGATAAACGTCTCACTATCGCCTGGAGGTCAGCGAGCTACATGCGTCACCTCTTTCGGTCGACCGAACAGACGCACATCATCATTTCGGCGCCAGGACCATGAATAGGGTACGGTTGTCGAACTTTGGAGTCTGCTCAACCGAAGCAATATCCTGGGCGGCCGTAGCGATTTTTTCAAGCAACTCCATACCCATTCTTGAAAGAGCGATTTCGCGTCCCCGGAACATAACGGTTACTTTGACCTTGTCTTTCTTGCCGATAAACTCTTTGATTCGGCCGATTTTCACTTGAAGGTCATGCTCGCCGGTTTTGGGTCGAACCTTGATCTCCTTGAGCTTGAAGGAAGCCTGTTTTTTCTTCGCTTCATGCTTTTTCTTGGTCTGCTCATAACGGTACCGCCCGTAGTCCATAATTTTACATACCGGCGGATCCGCGTTAGGCGAAACTTCAACGAGATCAAGGCCAAATTCCGCAGCGGTGGCCAAGGCTTGTTCGATGGGAATTACCCCGATTTGACTTCCCTCCGGGCCGATTACCCGAACCTGCCTCGCCCGTATTTCCTGGTTGACATTGGTACGGTCTGCCGAGCGGGTTGGCCGCATCGTTCGCGTTGTGAGTACTATCCGTCACCTCCCAGTTCGATGGTCACGCCGGAAGTCCGGCTGCCAAATCAACCTCATGTCATCGGGCAAAAACACCTCTCTGACCATGAGGAGCTCCAATCAAGCGCTTATCCAATAATCGACAACATTAAGAAATGCAAGAAGAAAATGCAACTTAAATTTGATGGATCCGTAAAAAAGCCATAGCAAAAGGTCACTTCAAGCGCAGCGAAAACCTGTTTCGGCTGCAACGCGTTAAAAAAATTGAATTTCCACCTGTGGTGGCAATGACCGATTCGCTTGGCACGACTTCTCGCAAGTTCATCGCTGGTTCAAAGTGTATTCCGCAAGGTGGCTGGCGCGCCAGTAGTGGTTGGTCGGATCGGCGAAAAAGGCCTTGAACAGCGATAGGCTTTCTGCGCGTCGGATGCCGCCTCGAATCACGGTGCGGCTGTCGCGATAGAGCGGATTCAACCGTTCTCTAGGGCAGACGGTTCCTCCGCCCATCGCGTCTTCATAGGCATAGACGATCGCGCCGATACCGTGCAGCATCAGAGCGCTGAAGCACATCAGGCAGGGTTCCATGGTACAGTAGGCGGTGACGGCCGCGGCCTCCGGAGCCGGCTTCATCTTAACCAGGCGTCTGAGAGCGACCATCTCGGCATGGTCCAGTTCATTTCCGCCGCCGTCGGCCGTGCCCTTTCGCCGTCCGTGTGCGATCACCCGGTTGCTACATACCAGGACGCAGCCCACGGGGAATTCTCCTCGTGCGAAAGCCTTGCGGGCTTCTATGAGGGCTTCGCCCATGAAGCGGTCGTCATCCGGTTCGGAAGGCGGAGGGCGGAAGTCGGAAGTCGGAAAGCGGAAAGGGGAGGGCGAGAAACGCTCTGTTTTTTTTGTCACTTCCAACTTCCTCCTTCCACCTTCCCACTTCCGCATTCAGGAAAGCCGGCAGATGGTATCATCGCACGGGCAGGCGCCATCGACTTCGTAACAGTAGGCGACGCGGGCCTCCATGACCGTACGCAGCGGCGCAATGGGTTCAAACGAGTGGGATTGTATCGCGTCGAGCAGTTCCGACCGCGACGGGATGGCTTCCAACCCGCGGCCCAAGACCTTTCCGGAGCCGGCCGCCAGAACCTCGGCATCTTCGCCGTTGGTGACGACCGCGATGGGGACCTGATACGCCTCCACCAGCCGGGATATGGCCAGCGCCGGGCGTTCCCGCGACACTAGCGACCCCGGTCCGAAGCGGATGATCATTCCAACCCTGCCGGCCACCCTAACGACAAAGTCGATTTTGATTACGGCGCGTCGATGATCGGCCTGCAGCAGCAAATCCCGACGCGGTTCAATCTCTCCAGGCTCATAGCCGCTCTGCTCAACCAGCCGCCGGGCGATTTTCTGGCGGTAACGTTCATCGAGCGTGTCGTCGAGGACCTCGCCGGTCAGAAAGTCCGTAAGCTTTCCAAGTATTAGATGATGGCCGCTCATGCCGAATAGTACATCATGGTTAAGCGGCAGGCAACAGGATAGGAACACGGGGGAGTGATCGGCAGCGACGGCGATCGTTCGCTGCGATCATTAAGGCGATGGACGGGCGCTATGTCCGTAGGGTCTTTTCGGACCGATCCTCAATGGGGCTTTACAAAATGAAGCCGGCCGACTACAATTTGTCTCAGTCACGGTATTCCAATGCCGGTCCGGCGAGAGCAATTCAACCATGGCCTTATCCATTCGGGAGGAATTCGAAAAGCGCGAACGGTCGTTCATGTCGCCCTTCGCCTGCCCCAGCTCCCAGTCCCGGGGACGCAGCGTTCCGGAAAAGCCCTGCGCGGTGCGCACCGCCTTTCAGCTCGATCGGGACCGGATCGTCTACTGCAACGCCTTCCGACGCCTCAAGCACAAGACCCAGGTGTTCCTGGCGCCCATGATCGACGACTACCGCACGCGTCTGACCCACACCCTGGAGGTCGCCCAGATCGCGCGGGCGATCGCGCGGGCGCTCTATCTCAACGAGGACCTTACCGAGGCCATCGCCTTGGGGCACGATCTCGGCCACACGCCTTTCGGCCACAGCGGTGAAGCGGTGTTGAAGGAGATCTACTCTCCCGACTTTACGCACAGCGAGCAGAGCATCCGTGTGGTCGAGGTGTTGGAAAACGGGGGCCAGGGTCTCAACCTGACCCACGAGGTGCGCGACGGCATCCTCAAGCACTCCAAGGGATACGGCAAGGTTCTGCCCGACGACCCCGAAGAGCTGGCAGCCACTTACGAGGGCCGCGTGGTCCGGGTCGCGGATTTCATGGCGTACCTGAACCACGATCTGGACGACGCCGTCCGCAGCGGGGTCATCCGGGAGGAGCAGGTACCGGAGTCCTGCAACCGCCTGCTGGGCAAGACGCATTCCGAGCGGGCCGCCACCATGATCAAGGACATTATCTCCTCTTCCAGGGCCGAAGACGGCGTTTTCCGTCTCAGACCCAGTGACGAAGTCCGCGCGGCCATGCTCGAGCTGCGCGAGTTCATGTTCGAGAACGTCTACCGTTCCCGTCGCGTCCAACAGGATTTTGAAAAGTCGAAAAAAATCTTGACCGAACTTTACGCCTATTTCCTCGAAAACGAGAACATGCTCCGTCAGGGCCTGGCCGACTTACAGATGGGCGGCGGCAACCATACGGGATCTCCTCGGGAGCGGCTGGTGTGCGATTTCATCGCGAGCATGACCGACCGCTATGCCATGAACCTTTACGCCAACCTGTTTTTCCCCTCGCCCTTCACCCAAAAGGTCAATTGATGGACCCGGCTCTGAGCGCATCCTTTCTGGAGCGGCTGCGGCGGATATATGCCGCCATGGACGCGGCCTACGGGCAGGCCGCCGCCGCTTACGGCTTTGTCTGCGGCGGCTGCGAGGAGAGCTGCTGCCGCACGCGGTTTCACCACCACACCCTGCGGGCAGCACGCCCGGGACCTATCCGCCGGAGCGGACACCAAGCCCATGTGTCCGCTCAACGAGGCGGGCCGCTGCGGGGTTTATGCCCACCGGCCGATGATCTGCCGGTTGCACGGGATCCCCCACGAGCTGCACCCGCCGGGGCGTGCGCCCCAGGCGCCCCAGCTCGGGCCGGGCTGCGCCGAGTTCCACCGGCTCTGCGGCCGGGCCGTGTATCATCCCTTCGACCGCACGCCGCTTTACGCCGAGCTGGCGCGCCTCGAGTCGGAGTTCCAGCAGGCTCTGGGACCGCGCCGGAAGATCCGGATGACCATCGCCGAGATGCTGCTAGACGATGGGGTGCTTTCGTGAAGGAGCTGGATCCGGAAGACCTCGACCGGCTGCCGGGCCTGCGCATCCGCGAGGGGGAATCCTTCGGGTTCCGCTGCCATCCGGGGATCGGCTGCTTCAACCGCTGCTGTCGCAACCTGAACCTGTTTCTCTATCCCTACGATGTGATCCGCCTGAAGCAATGTCTCCAGATCAGCTCGGACGAGTTCCTCGACCGTCATGTGGATGCGGTGCTGCGGCCCGGGAGCCACTTTCCGGACCTGCTGCTGCGCATGGCGGAGAACGCGGAAAAGACCTGTCCGTTCCTGACGACCGAGGGCTGCGGCGTATATGCCGACCGGCCCGACACCTGCCGCACCTTCCCCCTGGAGCAGGGGCTGCGGAACGTTGCCGCAACCGGTGAAGACGAGCCGGTCTTCTTCTTCCGGCCGCCCGATTTCTGCCTGGGGCGGCACGAGCAAAAACAATGGACGGTTCCGGAGTGGGTGGAGGACCAGGAGGCCGAGACCTACCACCGCCTGACCATCCGCTGGGCCGTGCTGCGGCGGATGTTCCGGAACGATCCCTGGGGCGCCGAGGGGCCGGCGGGGGCACGCGCCAAGATGACCTTCATGGCCGCCTACAACGTCGACCGCTTCCGCGAGTTCGTCTTCGGCAGCAGCTTCCTCAAGCGCTTCAAGGTCAAGCCGGAGCTGCTGATAAAGATCAAGAAAGACGACGCTCAGCTGATGCTGCTCGGGTTCGATTGGATCAAGCTCTTCCTATGGGGGATCCGGAGCCAGCGGCTCAAACCCAAGGGGCGTTAACAGGGTGTCCATCCAGAAACGGCGTCTTTCGGCTCATGCCGGCGTTCTCGCTCTTCGCAATCCTCGCCGTAGCGTTTGCTACGTCTGCGGTTGCGAAATCGCTGCGGCCTTGGCCTGAACCGAAATCCACCATTTCTGGATGGACAGCCTCGCAGCATGTGCGCGACGGGCCTGTCATTTCGACCGCAGGGAGAATCTTGTTTTCAAACGCGATCCAATCAAAAGATTTCTCGCTTCGCTCGAAATGGCATGTCGACGCAGGTCCTGATCGGTATCGAGGAAGGGCTGAAACACGAGAGCAGCGTTCATTGCGATGAATGGGTGAGCCTGCCCAAGGCGATGCTGACAAATTATGTGGCACTCTCTCTCCGAAAAAGATCGGCATGCTCGATCAAGCTCTGAGGATCGCGTTGGATATACCAAAATAGAACACCCAGCAATTTTTTGGGCGATCAGATCCGGATCGAAAAAATTGCTGGGCTTGGAATTCCAAAGAAGTCGATTTTAAAATCCCCCCACCCCCCTTGCCAAAGGGGGAGACCGAGGGAAGCAAGCTTGTCGATTTCGTTGCCGAGCAGGATGGCGCTGCGCGCCATAACCCGCTTTTAAGGAGCGGCGGGGCGCCGTCATCGCGGACGTCATTCTATTCCCGCAGATACACTGCCGCCACCTCAAACGCCTCTTCCGGGGTGCCTGTCCAACTGCCGTTATGGAATAGGCACGGCTCATATTTTTCATGGCTGTAAATATAAAAGGCCATGGACCAATCGTCTTCGCGACCCGAATAGCGGAGGCGGCACAGATGAATCGGCGTCTCTCTCAGCCTGGCGATATGCTCTTCACGCGTCTTGCCGAAAAGCTTCTCGTCAAACTTCTTTGGTACGTAAGGTTCAACATAGGCGTCTATGTAGCAAAACTGTCCCCTAAAGCGCACGTCGATGCGGTTGAATTTGCCCGCGTAGTGCTTCTCGGCAAAGGATTGGATGCGTTTTGAATTTTTTCCTGGATGAAAGGAGGGATCTTCCGTCCCCCGGACTGTGGTGAATAGACCCAGTGCCGTCTCATAGTCATGATCCTTTTTTCGGTTCGCGTCGATAGCTCTTTATTTAGTCTCCCTTGCCGGTTGAATCTGGCCAAACACCAGGCGCCCCGGATCGTCACTGGGTTTTGCTGCCCCATCCGCCCGGCGGCGGCGGTTTTTTCACGAACAGGATGGGTTTGTTGATTTTCTGGAATGCGCCCCGAAATGCGTCCAGGGGGATTTCACCGCTTGAGACCAGTTGTTGGATTTTTTCGCGGGATGGAGAGCCGATTTTGCCCAGGTGAGGCGCCAGGTCCGATTCCAGCTCAGCCAGATGCTGTCGGATTTTAGCGATGTCCGGCTGCAGGATACGGTGGTAATCCTGGCCCAGCCGTGACCGCAGCAGATCCTCGTTGTAACGGATTTCCATGCGGGGCTTCAGCTCGAGAATGATTTGCTCATCATCGACATCCGCGATGAAGATGCTTTTTCCTTCTTCCTCGAGGATCCCTTGAAGCGCCGCTCTCAGTGTTTTCTTGGTGTCTTCGAGACGGGCCATCTCTCGTTCCATCTTGCGGTATTCGGCCAGCAACCGGTGCAATTCAGCAGTTCTGTCCATTCTGTCCCCTGGCTTTTCAGTCCCCATCCATTGTCACATGGAGGTCTCGATCTATCGATAGAAATCTCCCCCGGCCCCTTTTTTAAAAGAGGGGGGTTGCCTCCCTTTGAAAAAGGGAGGTCGGGAGGGATTTTGCAGTTGTCTATGCTGTTCCATTTTCAGACCGCTTAAAACAAGTTGCAGTCTATGTCACTCCGGAAGGCAGCTGCCCGTCTCGGCGACGGCGTGAACCTCCAGAAAAGACCCGGCGGCGGCGTGCGCGAACCGGCCCATGCGCTTGTCGATCACGAGGGTGTCGACACTGCCGCTGATTGCCGCGACCAGCTGGATGACGAGCGTTTGCTCGGATTCGAAAAGTTTGACCATGGACGAGCGCACGTGATTTTCAAAAACGACCTGGGGCGCAGCGGTCGTCAGGCCGCTGAGCGAGATTTTCTTCCCGATTTCAGCCGGGGTGGACGATATCTCGATGGTGCAGATCAGGGTGTCAGACATCCTGAATTCCGCGACGGCCATTGGCGGATTTCCGAGGGTATGGGACAGAATCAGAACCATCATAAAGAACCCGAAGCGGATGGCCATCCGCTTGAGCGGGTTGCTTTTATCCCGCGTCCCGTATCTCACATCGCGCATCATGGTCTTCCATCCTCGATCCGATACAGCCGGCACGTGTTCTCGAACACGATCCGGGCCAGTTCCTCCGGGTTTTCGCGGCGCACTTCGGCCAGCTTGAGCAGGGCCGAGCGCACAAAGGCGGGTTCGTTGCGGCGGAAGCGCCGGCGCTCCGGCTGCGGAGTGAGATAGGGTGCATCGGTCTCCACCAGGAGTTGATCCGACGGGATCAAAGGAACCAGCCGCCGTAGGAGTTCCCCGCGTTCCTGCAGGGTGACGATGCCGGTGATGCCGATATAGTAGCCCATGTCCAGATAGCGCGTCAGTTCGGATCGGGTGCCGCTGAAGCAGTGGATCACCGCGGCTCCGGCGGGCGGCGGGCAGGCCTGGAGCAATTCGAGGAAGCGGCCCTGGCTGTCGCGCTCGTGAAAAATCAGCGGCAGGCCGAGTTCCCTCGCCGTTTCGAGCTGGCTTATGAACCATTTTTCCTGCTCCTCGCGGGGCGAGTGCATGCGGTTGAAGTCCAGGCCGGTTTCGCCCCAGGCCCGAACCGCCGGGCGGCGGGCCAGGGCGATCAACTGGTCCAGGATTTCGTCGCTGCATTCGTGGGCGTCGTGGGGATGCACACCCACGGAAGCGTAAACACCCGGTCGCGTTTCCGCCAGGTCGACCGCCCGGTGCGAGGTTTCAAGCGTTACACCGATGGTCATCAGGCGTAAAACGCCTGCTGTGCGGGCGCGGTTCAACACCGCGTCCAGGTCGCTTTGGTAGGAGGGGTCATCGAGATGGCAATGGCTGTCGAACAGGTTCATGCGGTTCATCCGAATCGGTCCAAGTCGAGCTTTTAACTCGGGTTTTCTAACATCTGGCTTTCTGGATATCAATCTTTTTGCCTTGATTTCGCTGGTGTGTTTTGAGAAGATGATCATCTTGATCGTTTGCTGAAAACTCATTCCGCGTACGCGGATCCATCGTCCGAAGTGGAGGCGCAACATGTTTAAAATCGTCAAACGCGAGGAAATGTCCCAGGGCACCGTGGTGCTCAATGAAATCGAGGCGCCGCTCATCGCCAAAAAAGCCAAGCCCGGTCAGTTCGTTATCCTCAAGGCCAACGAAACCGGTGAGCGCATCCCGCTGACCATGGCCTACACGGACCCTGAAAAAGGCATCATCGCCGTCATCTATCAGGTCGTCGGCAAATCCACCGCCCTTTTCAAGACTCTGAAGGTGGGCGAGGGCTATCAGGATGTCATCGGTCCGCTGGGCAAACCCACGCATGTGGAAAAGCTCGGCAAGGTGGTCTGCGTCGGAGGTGGCACCGGGGTGGCGGTGTTGCATCCCATCACCCGGGCGATGAAGCAGGCCGGAAACCATGTCATCGCCATCATCGGCGCCCGGACCAAAGACCTGCTCATTCTCGAAGACTTCATGAAGAGCGCTTCGCATGAACTGCACGTCTGTACCGACGACGGCTCCTATGGGCGCCACGGGTTCGTGACGAACGCCCTCAAAGACATCCTGGACAAGGAAAAGATCGACCTGGTGGTGGCGATCGGGCCGGTCCCCATGATGAAGTTCGTCTCCAAACTGACCAAAGAATATAACGCTCCCACCATGGTCAGCCTGAACCCCATCATGGTGGACGGCACTGGGATGTGCGGGGGCTGCCGGGTGTCGGTGGGCGGCAAAACCCAGTTCGCCTGCGTGGACGGCCCCGAGTTCGACGGCCACAAAGTGGATTTCGATGAGTTGATGCTCCGTCTGCAGGCCTACTGCGAAGACGAGAAATTGTGCCACAACGAGTTTTGTATGATGGAAGAATCCTGGCATAAATAAATTCATGATATTGCATCGGAGGAAGGCCATGTCGGAAGGAACCGCCCCGAAGGAAAAGAAAGAGAAAAAAAGCAGAGTTCGGATGCCCGAGCAGGAGCCCAAGGTGCGCGCCCGGAATTTCCTCGAAGTGCCCACCGGGTACACGCCGGAAATGGCCAGGGAGGAGGCGGCGCGCTGCCTGCAGTGCAAGAACCCCGGCTGTGTCGATGGTTGCCCGGTCGGCGTCGACATCCCCGGTTTCATCAAGCTCATCAAGGAGGGCGAGTTCACCCAGTCCATCCGCCATATCTGGACCATGAACAGCCTGCCGGCGGTCTGCGGCCGGGTCTGCCCCCAGGAAAGCCAGTGTGAAGGCAAGTGCATCCTGGCCAAGAAAGGCGAGCCGGTGGCCATCGGCAACCTGGAGCGTTTTGCGGCGGACTATGAGCGGGCGCACGGCACCGGGGCACTGCCCCCTAAAGCAGTCTCCACCGGCAAGAAGATCGCCGTGGTCGGCGCCGGCCCCGCCGGATTGACCGTGGCCGGTGATCTGATCCAGAAAGGCCACGACGTGAGCGTGTACGAAGCCTTTCACAAACCGGGCGGGGTGCTGCTTTACGGCATTCCCGAGTTCCGCCTGCCCAAGGAGATCGTGGCCCAGGAGGTCAACTTCCTGGAGCGTCTGGGCGTGAAGGTGGAGTGCAACGCCGTGGTCGGCCGCACCGTGAGCCTCGATGAGCTGTTCGCAGAAGGCTATCAGGCCATCTTCCTGGGGCTGGGAGCCGGGCTGCCCAAGTTCATGAATCTCCCGGGAGAGAACCTGGTGGGCATTCTCTCCGCCAACGAATACCTGACCCGGGCGAATCTGATGAAGGCCTATCTTTTCCCGAAGGTGGATACTCCGATCCCGCGCGGCAAGGATGTCGTGGTGCTGGGCGGCGGGAACGTGGCGATGGATTCCGCACGCACAGCCCTGCGTCTGGGGGCGGACCGGGTGCGTCTCGTCTACCGGCGCTCGCGCGACGAGATGCCGGCGCGGGCCGCGGAAGCGCACCATGCCGAGGAGGAAGGCATCGAGTTCTTCCTGCTTACCAATCCGACTCGCTACATCGGCAACGAAAAGGGACGCCTGACCGGCATGGAGTGCATCAAGATGGAACTGGGTGAGCCGGATACTTCCGGCCGGCGGCGGCCGGTGCCCGTCAAGGGCTCCGAGTTCGAGCTTACCTGCGACCTGTGCATCGTGGCCGTGGGTACGGGCGCAAACCCGCTCCTGACGGGCTCCACGCCTGACCTCAAGATCAACAAGTGGGGCTACATCGAGGCGGATCCCAAGACCGGCAAGACCCTGAAAAAGGGCGTCTGGGCCGGGGGCGACATCGTGACCGGCTCGGCCACCGTGATCCTTGCCATGGGTGCGGGCCGCAATGCCGCCAACTCCATTCACGACTATCTCATGCGCGGCTGGTAACATGTGATGGCTTCGTAACTAGTCCAACAAACCAAACGTCGGGAGGAACTCCCGGCGTTTGGTTTTTCTGAAATCCGCAATGATCCCCACCAGCCCTCCTTCGTCGAATCATCCTGCAGGCCTATATCTTTCTCATTAATTCTCTCAGGATTAGAAAATCATATTATTTGGTTGTTAACTCGGTTTTTTTCATATAAAGCCTATCTCGTTTTCATTCCAAGGATGCGGCGTACGTTGCAACAAGAATTGCCCCGGATCCCACAACCAGACGACGCCAAGGAGGGGCCATGTCATTCCGACTTTTTCCGAAAGCGCCCAAGTTTTTCGAATTTTTCCGCGAGCAAAACCGAATCATCGTCGAAGCCGCTACCGTTCTCAATACCATCCTTCTGGACTTCGGCGATTGCGACGTGCGTTGCCAGATCATCAACCGGCTCGAGGCCGATGGCGATGCCCTGAACCGGACGATTTCCCAACTGCTGTCGACGACGTTCATCACCCCCATCGACCGTGAGGACATTCACCTGGTCAACTCCTCGCAGGAGACCATTCTCAATCATATCCAGGCCATCTCAAACCGCATCGGGGTTTACGAGTTCACCCGGATGCGGTTTCCGGCGCAACGGATGGTGTCCAACGTGAAGGACATGGTCACTGCGATCGGTGTCCTGCTCGGGATGCTGGAGAACAAGGGCGAGGTGGCCGACTACGTAGGGCAGGTCAAGCATAAAAAGAAGGAATGCGAGATGCTGCTGCTGAGCGGTTTGGGCGAGCTTTACGACAACCCCAATCCGTCGCCGGCCGAGATGATGGAAATCATCAAGTGGACCCACGTCTACGATCGCATCGACAAGGCGTTCAACCGCACCTGGCAACTGGCCAAGGCCATCGAGGGGGTCGTGTTGAAAAATGCCTGACCGGCGCGGATCGACTCAACCACGGTCATCGGCTGCTGGCAGGGGAGGCCAGCCAAGTTGGAGCTGACGGGACTCTGGATACTGGTGATCGGAACGGTGGTGGCGGCGCTGGTGTTTGATGCCATCAACGGGTTTCACGACGCCGCCAACTCGATTGCCACGGTGGTCTCGACGCGGGTGCTTTCGCCCCGGACCGCGGTCCTGTGGGCGGCCTTTTTCAACTTCGTGGCCATGTTCGTGTTTGCGCCCAAGGTGGCGGACACGATTTCCAAAATCGTCCACATCCAGCAGGGTGATCCGGTTTATGTGGAGGTCGTGCTGGCGGGGCTGGTCGGGGCCATCGCCTGGGACCTGCTGACCTGGTGGTGGAGCCTGCCGACCAGCTCTTCGCACGCGCTCATCGGCGGGTTTGCCGGTGCTGGCATTGCCTTCAAGGGCTGGAGCGCGGTGCACTGGGACAAGCTGTGGACGGTAATGGCGTTCATCCCCATCGCGCCGTTGATCGGATTTATCTTCGGATTCGGGCTCATGGTCGCCGTCTACTGGATTTTCCGCCAATGGCGCCCTGTGGCAATCGACCGGTTCTTCCGCAAAGGGCAGCTGCTTTCCGCATCCCTCTATTCGCTCGGCCATGGAGGAAACGACGCCCAGAAGACCATGGGCATCATCGTGGCACTGCTGGTGGCCCACGGCACGTTCACCCCGGATACCCAGCTTTCACTGACTAATTTCAGCACGGCCTGGATCATCCTTTCCTGCCATCTGGCCATGGCGGTGGGGACGATGCTGGGCGGCTGGCGCATCGTCAAGACCATGGGGATCAAGGTCACCAAGCTTCAGCCCGTGGGAGGGTGCTGTGCCGAGACGGCCGGCGCGGCCACCCTGTTCCTGGCGACCTTCCTGGGCATACCGGTGTCCACCACCCACACCATCGCCGGCGGTATCATCGGCGTCGGCGCGACGCGCCGGCTGACCGGCATCAAGTGGGACATCGCCATCCGCATCGTCGTGGCATGGGTGGTCACCATCCCCTGCTCGGCAATCATCGCGGCGCTGACCTTCTTTGTACTTGCCGCCATGCGGTGAGAGCCAATCCTATCCGAAAAGCTCCACCCACCGCATGAAGCGTTCCGCTTGGTCTGCGCCGTAACGTTGGAGGCTTTCAACGATCTCGGCAACGGTTTTTTCGTGCGACGCCCCGCCGCCGTTCTTCGAGAAAAATTTGTCGGCGTAGCAGATGATCTCCTCCTCAATGCTGACGGGACGCATGTCGCGCTCGGGCAGCGGCAGGTTGAATCGCCGGATGTCCTCGACGCTGATCCCGACTCCGACGTGCCGCTCGCAGACCAGCCCGTGCCGGAGATGGCCGAGCGCATCCAAGGTTGCGCGGCCGAGAATGCCGTGTCGGATGTAGGGCTCGGTGCCGTGGCAGTCCAGACCGGGGCTGTCGGTCAGAAAAATCCCAATGTCATGGAGCATAGCGGCGCTTTGGATGAAATCGAGATCGGGCTGAAGATGGGCTACCTGGGCGGGGATGCCGAATCCGAAGCGTAATACCGGTTGATAATTTCTGTGACGTTCATAACGGCGGTGATGCAGACCGGGAGCGCTTGGCCTCTTTGGCGAGCAGCACCCCCTCGATGAAGGGATCGATGCCGCCGTCCAGCACCTCGTTCACGTTGCCGATGTCCATGCCGATGCGGTGGTCCTTCACCATCTGGTAGGGCTGAAGCACGTACGAGCGGATCTGGCTGCCCCAGGCGATATCCTCCTTGCTGTCATGCATCTCCTGCAGCTTCTCGTCCTGCTTCTGCTTTTCGCGCTGATGGAGTCGCGCCCGCAGAACCTTCATCGCCAGGTCCTTGTTGCGGTGCTGGGATTTTTCCTGCTGGCACTGAACCACGATGCCGGTCGGCAAATGGGTGATGCGCACCGCGCTGCTGGTCTTGTTGACGTGCTGCCCTCCCGAGCCGCTGGCGCGGAACACATCGATGCGCAGGTCTTTTTCCTCGACATCCACCACGATCTCGTTGTCGAGTTCGGGGTAAACGAACACCGATGCAAAGGAGGTATGGCGCTTGCCGCTGGCATTGAATGGCGAGATCCGCACCAGCCGGTGCACGCCGACTTCGGATTTGAGATAGCCGTAGGCGTTTTCACCGGAGGCGGTAAAGGTGGCGCTCTTGATGCCGGCTTCTTCGCCAGGTTGATAGTCGATCAGCTCGAGTTTATAGCCCTTGCGCTCCACCCAGCGGGAGTACATGCGGAAGAGCATATCCGCCCAGTCCTGGGCCTCGGTGCCACCGGCGCCGGCGTTGATGGAAACGATGGCGTTCTTATCATCGTCCTCGCCATCGAGCATCAATTCCAGCGCGTACCGATCCACCCGCTGCTGCAGTTCGGAGGCCTGACCGGCGAGATCCTTCAGAGTGTCCTCGTCCGCTTCCTCGACCGCCATATCGAACAGTCCCTGATGGTCTTCGATTTCAGCCGCCAGGCCCTTGAACCGGTCCAGACGGTTACTTAATGCCGTGCGTTCCTTTAGTATGACCTTTGCTTCGTCGGGCTTGTTCCAAAACCCTTCACGGGCGACAAACGCCTCGATTTCGGACAGCCGTTTTTGCATGCCCTCCAGGTCAAAGACAACCTCGAACCTTCATGAGTTTGGCAGCAACATCCTTCAACGTCTGCTTGATTTCGTAAGACATTTTTCCTCCTTTACCACGACTTTTTTCTTCGCCGCAGTTCGATTTGCGCCCAAATGACCGCCGCCGCCGAAATGACCAGGCAGGCGCCGGCAAAAACATCGCCGAAGCGGGTGTACAGCGTGAGCGTGTCCAGCAACGGCACCTCGCGTACGACCGCCGCTTCTTCCATCAACGGCGTCAGGCCGAGCAGCCGGCCGACCGGATCGATAAACCCGCTGATGCCGGTGTTGGCCGACCGGGCCAAAACCCGCCGGTTCTCCACCGCCCGCAGCACCGCCAGCGAAAAATGCTGATACGGGCCGGCGGTTGTCCCGTACCAGGCATCGTTGGTAATGGTGATCAGCAGGACGGCTCCGTTGCGCACCTGCTCCCGCGCCAGCTCGGGGAAGATGATCTCGTAGCAGATCTGGATTCCGAGCTTGCGGCCCAGCCATTCCAGTGTCTTACCGGTTTCGCCCGCCTTGAAGTCGCCGACATGTTCAACGATTTTCCCGAGAAACGGGAGGTACTCCTTAAACGGCGTGTATTCGCCGTACGGCACCAAATGAGCCTTGTCGTATCGTCCCAGCACGTCGGTCCGGGGTCCGACCAGATAGGCGCTGTTATAGTAATCCGCCTTCTCTCCGCGCACCTCAAAGGCCGGGGCCCCGATCAGAAAGTGGGTGGCGGCTTCAGCGATTCCCTGCATCACGAACCGGGTCGGCGGCACTTCAGCCAAAAAGTAAAACGGCGCCGCCGATTCCGGCCAGACAATCAAATCGGGCCGATCCGGTCGAGTGGACAGGGACAGCCGGAGGTACTTTTCGATCGCGGCTTTCTGAAAGGCCGGTTCCCATTTCTGAGACTGTTCGATGTTACCCTGAATTACGGCCACCCGTGCCCGGGGGGCATCCGCCGCCAGGCGGTCGATCTGCGCGATGCGCATCTCGCCGTAAACCCATGTCAATCCGACCAGTGAAACGGCTGTCGCCAGGCCGGCAAATGCAAACCGCCCTCGCACCGGTTTCCCGCACCATGGCTTTCCGGTGACGGCGAGGCATACCAGTAAGAGAGCGGCGTTGGTGAACGCGATCAATCCCGAAAGTCCGTACACGCCAAATATATCCAACATTTGAATCAGATGCAACTGCCGGTACTGGGAGTAGCCCAATAGCTCCCATGGGAACCCGGTGAACAAAAACGATCGTAAGAAATCGGCGGCCACCCAGAACACCGGGAAAAGAAGCAGCATCCGCGTTGGCGAACGACCGGCCAGCGTGAACCCATAAGCGAGGGGTGCGACGAACACCAGGCTGAGAATGGCGGCAAACAGGAATAGAATGGCGACGCTCAGATAGGCCGGCAGGTGTCCATAGATGACCATGGTTGGGACCAACCAGTAGAGCAGCGAGAGAAAATGGGCGATCCCGAAAATGACACCGCGTCGAAAAGCTTCCCCTGGGCTGACATCATTCAGCATCCACAGGAGAGGCACCAGCGCCACCCATGCCAGTCCTTCCAGTCCGATTTTTGGGAAGGCGGCGGTCAGTAAAAGACCGCTGACGATGACCGTCAATAGAGGCTTGAATTCGATTTTCACGACTCACCATCAATGAAAAAAAACCCCGCTTCCACGGGGTGATAGGCCACACGCGATCCGATCGTCGGCATTTTTGCCATTTTCAGTGAAAACAGCGGGCTCTGTCAACAATAGTTTTTTCTCTGGAAGGCGATTTCGCATGGGCAACGGGATGGCCAGGCCTTTCCAGGCGATCCCTTCCCGTCGGCGTTGCTGGCTGGCAAAGGCTTGATTCGGGGGTTGGTTTCAATTTGTTGTGGGCCGGGCAGCGTTGACACACAATATGTTACGGTCTATAATCATTTTCAGCTTGGCAGGGACCCTTGGCATATCCCGAATCGAGGAGTGATAGATGGATGAATTTAAGCAAATTCTTCTGGAACGATTGGTCAAGGGCGGCGCCGATCCGTCCAGTTTGAACAGTATCCTGAAGGCGCTTTCAAAGCTGCTTGCAGCGGACCCGAACATCGATCCGGCTGCAGCCAATGAACGGTTGCACTACCTGGGGTGGCACGAGGTGGAGATCGACTACCACACCCTTCAGCTCGCCCTGGCATGTCTCGAGATGGAAAACGGACATCATTGCAGCATTATCGATGGGCAGGATCGCAGGCGGCAAGCCATGCGTTTGCAGGACGTCGAAATCGCCCCGTCGCCTTGAATGACATCTAATTTTGAAAATCTCCGATACAGAGGAAGTGCGATGCCAAAATCAATCCGGATCCGAATCGGCAAGGTTGAGCTGAAGGGAGAGTTGTTCGATACGGCTGCGGGCAAGGCCATGGCCGAATCGCTGCCGATCGAATGCCGGTGGTCACGCTGGGGTGATGAATATTACGGCACCACCCAGCCCGGATTCGGCAGCTATCCTGGCGCGACCACCGATCAGATGGAAGTGGGGGATTTGGCCTACCACGCGCAGAGCGGCTGGTTCTGCCTGTTCTTCGGGCCTACCCCGGCTAGCCGAGGCACGGAACCGCGCGCTGCGGTGCCCGTTCTGAAAGTCGGCAAAGTGCAGGGCGACTGGTCAGCGGTAAAGACTCTTGGCGAATCGATCCAGGCCACGGTGGAATCCGCTTGATTGGACCGGTGACGATCCCGGTTGCGGGTTGAGCTTTTTGACGAGGGATCGGTTCCGCACGCGTCTGCAAAAAGAAAAGGAGGGGCCATGAGGCATCGCTCAAGGCCTTTTTTTTGGGGACCTCAATAAAAAAATTTCCCCCTTAACCCCTGCTAAATGGCCCCATCCCCTTCGCACGGCTCGATGGGCGCATGTCCATCACACCCAGTGCAAGTAAACCTTTTTTGTCCCCACCCCGTCTAATCTGACAAACAGGCTCTATTGAGGCTGGAGAACGACCATGAAACGCAACTTCGTGAAGCTTTTTATAGTTTTGTCCATAGTGATCTTGTTCGGAACCGGCTTGGCCCTGGCCGGCGGGCGTAATCACTACTCCGGGTATTCCGGTGCATCCCGCTACAGCGGTCATCATTATAAACACCACGGCGGATATACTCATCACTGGCCGAGGCACCCCGCCCGCCATTACTATGATCACGGGCCGCGATATTATCACTACCGTCACTATGGACCGCCAGCGCGTTACCATTATTACAAGTACTACTATCCGGGGGATTGGGGCCGATACGATGATGCCTACTATTTTTCGGGCGGATTTTCCGAACCGGGCTTTGGGTTCGTCTTTGGCACGCGCGGAAATTGGTGATATAGTCACCAGTTGTGAAGTCGAAGACACCCATATGCAGTCAAACATCCGAGCCTCACGAGGCATCCGCTCGAATGAGCGGAAGCGACCACCCGAAAGGGCCGAAGGTGCCGCTAGTTTCGAAACCCCAGCAAGTGCCTTCGGGCCTGGATCCAAGGGGAGCGGCGCCCCCATGGGTGGACGAAGACGAACTGGTGCGCCGTGCCCGCGAGAATGACCCAGGGGCGGTGGACCAGTTGATACGGCGCTACCAGAAAAAAGTGTATTCGATCGCCTACCAGATGAGCGGCGCTGACCCTGAGGACGCCCGGGACTGCGCGCAGGAAGCCCTCATTCAGGTATTCCGCAACCTCGCTCGCTTCGAAGGGCGGTCGCGCTTTTCGACCTGGCTTTATCGGGTGGTGGTCAACACCTGCTTAGATGCGCGCCGGCGCCGGCGGCGATGGCTGCAAATGATTTTCACCCGGCGCTCGGATCAACGGGAAGATGCCGATGCGGATTTTGATAACCTGGCGGCTCCAGAGGATGCGACGGACCCGGTGTCAAACGTCAGCGGGGAAGAGCTCAAACGCGATGTGACGGATGCCATGCGCCGTTTATCGGATAAACAGCGGACCGTTTTTCAACTCAAGGTGTTTCAGGAAATGAGCATCCCGGAAATCGCCATAGCAACCGGAATGGCCGAAGGTACCGTCAAATCCCATTTATTCCGCGCGACGCAGAGTGTGCGCGATCAATTGCGCCGTTGGGTTGAAACCTGATCAACGAGGAGATGGGCGATGCAGGCATGCCGCAACCAGACTGAAACCCTGATGTTGGATGTCCTGGGGGAATTGAACAACCCTCGCATGCGTCGAGATTGGGAGGACCATCTCAAAGCGTGTGAAGGCTGCCGCGAGGAACGTGCCCGTACGCTTAATCTTTTGGGGCGGGTCAAACATGCAGGGATGCCCCCCGAGCTTTCGGCGGAACAGGCCGATGCCATGGCCAAGACCATCGGCTGGAAGCTCAGGAACGAGCGGATCGCGGTCCGCCGTGAGCCCGGCCGCCGGTTCCGGCTCGTACCGGTGCTGGCCACGGCCTGCGCGATCATCGTCGTCGTTCTGGGAGGGTACCGCCTTCAGCAGTACCTGTCGGTTTCCGGAAACGAAATGGAAATGTCGGCCGACCTGATGCTCCCGGAGGATTTGGAGATTATCAAAAACCTTGACTTGTTGAAGGATATGGATACGATCGAAAAACTGATGCATGTAGTCGATGTTCCCGAAAATGGGACCGGAACAGAGCAGGGCGCCCCGGAGACCCAGGGAATGCATCCGGATGAAAACGGAAAGAGATATGCATAAGTATGGCAGCGCATCCGTTCGACGGTTGGCGCTCGCGGCGCTGGCCGCTTTGGCGGTGGCCAGCCTCGGGGGGCCCGCATGGGGCCATATACCGGTAGAAATGAAGAACGGGCCTTCGGAATCATTGGATACCGTCGGGGGGCCTGCGCTGAACGCTTCTGCCTATCTCGCCCAAAAGAAGGGCCAGCCGAAGCCCTACCTCGACAATTATCCTCCGGAAGAGCGGCCGCGCATGCAGCAGCAGTTCCGGGAGTGGCAGTCCCTTCCGCCCGACCAGAAAGATGCCATGCGGCGCCGTATGGACGAATGGAACCGCATGCCTCCGAACGAACAGGACCGATACCAGCAGCGCTACCGACAATGGCAGCAACTTTCGCCCGATGAACGCCGCCAGCTCGAAAACAATCTCCGGCGTTGGGATAATCTTTCCCCTCAGGATCGCGATTCCATTCGCCAGCGCTTCCGAAAATGACGGTCGGGATCCAGCGGTTTCCAAGAGCGGTGAGGGCGTGTCGGCTCCGGAACCGCCGCCGCCTGGCCCGCCTGCGAGAAGTACTTCCAAACGAAACTTCACGGTTGTAAAACTAAGAAAAGAGCAATTCGGGAGAACCGGGTCCGCCGGCCCCGCCGGATGGCCTTTGCTCTTTCGCGCCATTTCCCTTCGGGTTTCCGGGCGGCCGGGTTTTTACACTTAAGTCAATAATCGTTAACTTATTATATTGCCTGCCTACGCCTCCGCTTTCACTCTTCAGTTCGATTTTGAAACACCTGTACCGCCTCATCGGGAATGGAAGTAAAACCCGAGCGGTTGCCTTCCGCGCACTACGGCCATCGGGCTGGGCATAAAATTACCCAATTTTCGGATTGGAAGTATTTTTTTTGATTTATTTGCCTGAAAAAAATAGTAAAACCGCTTCCAATGCAGTGAAATTCAGCGTCTGAATCAAAATATTGCCAGAATGGGAGAGCTTTTTCGGGATACCAAATGTAGTGTGATAATTATACTTGACACACTATATCCATTTGTCTATAATTCCGGCATAATTATCTGTAGCGATAACCACCTGACATTCAGGCTAAAAATGGCAGGTGAACACAAAAGTGGACGGCTGCTACAACGCCGCCCAACCAAAGGAGCATGAAGGAGAACACCCGGACTTAGGATACGGATTCTCGGCACCGAGGGGATCCGTATCGGGAAATAGCCTGAGCTCCGCTCCATGTCCATAGCAAGTTGCTTGCGCAACTTTGTTAATATCGAATCGCCCGAGTGGACATTCCTTTGCATCGCCTGGATCGAGGAGGTGCGGAGAGGAGGCTGTTAGTGGCTGTTAGCTTTTCCCCGGCGGAAATGAACGTATTGGTCCTTTACGATTTGAATCCGGATTGGACGCCCAGCGAGAAAGAGGAAGTGACCCAGGCGCATTGCCGTCTCAGCGGTGCACTCTCGTCAGCTGGCTTTTCCATTGATCTGCTTCCGGTCATCGACCAGCATTTCCCTCAGCGGCTGAGCTCATACGATTCCCGGGATTGCGTTTTATTCAACTGGTGTGACGGGATCCCCGGCCTTCATCACAGTGAGTACCTGGTGGTTCGCCACCTCGAGCAGCTTGGGTTCGTTTTCACGGGGTCAGGCTCCGCCACCCTGGCACTCAGCTATGACAAACACCGCGTCAAGCAAATCCTGGATCGAAACGCGGTGCCGACCCCGCACTGGAAGCTGTACACGTCTTCGAAAGCCAACGGCTGGCATGAGTTTCCGGCGATCGTCAAACCCGCTGTCGGGCATTGCAGCGAGTGGTTGACCTCCGAATCAGTGGCCATGAATGAAAAGGAGCTGCACGATCGGATTGCCTATCTGGTGGATGAGGTCGGACTGCCGGCATTGGTCGAGGATTTCATCGACGGTCGCGAATTCCATGTGTCACTGTGGGGAAACGGGCGGGTCGAAATGCTGCCGCCGGCCGAGATGGATTTTTCAGCCTTCAGCGACGTTCATGACCGCCTGTGCACCTATGACGCCAAATTCATCCCGGGCTCCGTTCATTACGAAAACATCCGCACCGTTCTGCCCTCTACACTGAATGATAGCGAGCTCGCCGAATTGGAACGGGTCTGCATGGCGGCCTACAAGGCCATCGGCTGCCGCGATTACGGCCGGATCGACGTCCGACTGCGGGACGGCGCATTCTACGTACTCGACATCAACCCCAACCCCGACATCAGCGAAGACGCCAGCATGGCGAGCGCTGCCGAACATGCAGGTTTATCCCACGGCGACATGGCCACCTACCTGATCAGCCTGGCAGCTAAGCGCCATCCCGTCTTCGGCAAGAAGATGCGATCGGACGTGCACTGAATCCGCGTTGTTACTCCGGCAACTAAAACGGATGGTTGCGGCGCGTTGCGGCCGAAAACCCGCCCCGCCAATGAATGCCACCGCCACCCAGTCCAGCCTGCTTGGCTTCAATTCCAGGGCAGCGCAAACTTCGCCCGGCCGTTCCGGTCAAATAACCCCCAGTGCGGGCCGACACCACCGGCTTCGGTCTTCCAGGGCTCGTCGAACATTTCAAAAAGGAAAACGCCAAGAGCCCGGGTTCGCCCATAGTCGACCAGCTCATGTATGAACCGGCGCTGGTTTTCGGCACTCGGCACGGCCGGCCCGTTGGGCGGGCCGGCGCTCGGCCAGCCGATCTCACCAATGACGATTGGTTTTCCGGTCTGTCCATAGAGCTCGGTCAGCCGGCGGTACGAGCCGTCCAAATTCGCATGAACCGCCTCTTCGACCGGTGCCGGCGCGAAGAACGGATGGATGTTCACCATGACGACGTCGCAATGCTCGGCGATCCGCCGGCCCTGGGCCGCGTGCTCCCTTACGGCGGCGACCATCGACATCGCTGATGTGACGCGCACCCGCTGGCGGGCGTCCGGCCCAAGCCCTTTTCTAACGTAAATGAGGTCTTCGATCAGCTGTTCAACGGATACCGGCTGCTGGCAAGCCTCGGGCTCTCCGGGAAGACATTCGTTGCCGACCACGACACCGGCCACGTTTTGATGGGTATTGGCCAACCGCAGGGCTGCATCCATTTGGGCGCGCGTGCTGCGGAGGTCGGCGGGATGGTTGCGGTTCAGGCCGCAAACGTAAACACCGAGAAAGATGCGAAGGTCCGGGAATAGACGCTGCGCCAACGGGACGATGCGGCCGATGCCGTTGTCCATGCCATAGGTGCGGATCTGCCGAAAACCGGCGGCGGCGATGGTTTTGAGATCCGCCACGATCTGCTGCTCCGGGATCTCGGAGGCATGGTCCGGCCGCTGGCCATCCCGGTGAAACGGCCCGTAGTTCACCCCGATAAACGGCTCGGCGACCGGCCCGTGGGGCCAACCGTATACCGGGCTCAGTCCCAGCAGCCACACGCCGAGGACGGCGCAGAGGATCTGCCGGAGTTCAATTCGGCTCACGCGTATCACAGGCGCCTCCATCGTATGGACCATCCCGGCCGAATGCCGAAACGGTCCGCGAAACCGGCTTTGGCTTCGACCACGTATTTCGCAGGCCCCGCCGAAGAATAAAGCTGGTCGGACATGGGAGTGGTATGGGCGGCGACGTTGAGGACCCGTCCGCCGGCATCGACAAAGATCATGTCCAGCGAGCCGGGCGTGTTACGCATCCAGAACGTCTGAGGTTGGGCCGATTCGAAGATGAACAACATCCCGGTCATGAAATCACTGAGGACTCTTCCCATGAGTCCGCGGGCGCGCGTCTCTGGGGTTTCGGCGATTTCCACCGCCAGGGTTGCGGCCACCGAATCGTCCGGCCGCAGCATCTCCACTACCCCATCGGTCTGGATCACCGGGGCGGCGGCCGCAACCGGTGCCGCTCCGTTGCGCCCCGGATCGGTTGTCCAGGCGATGAGACTGCTCATGACCAGCACGATCACATTTCGTACGCCGCGCTGATTTTCTCGGGCCATTTTCAGCTTCCTTTGCGCATCCTGGTGTTTGCCGGTCGATTGAAAACCGATCCGAACAGAGGGGCCGTCCACGATGGCTCTGCATTGTTCATGCAGCGTTGATGCCTGTGGTTTTTCTATAGCAACTGGCAGGGAAAGGCAATCCGCACCTGTCATCTGTTTTAGCATTGACATGCCGCGGCTCATTATCTTAGGCTTCGAGGCGTCGCGCGTGGAGCCGCTTCATGCACCCCGCGTCGATTTGAAAATTCTAACCAGAAACGGGAGAGAAGGTATGCACGTGACTTTTTACGGCGCAGTGCGTGAAGTCACCGGCTCCATGCATCTCATTACAACGGAGCGTGACCGTGTGTTGCTCGATTGCGGACTGTTCCAAGGCCGCCGGCGGGAAACCGCCGAGAAGAACCGGGTGCTGCCCTTTGATCCCGGCATCCTCACCAATGTGGTGCTCTCGCACGCCCACACCGACCACTCCGGCCGGATCCCGTTGGTTACCAAGAACGGCTTCGGCGGGCGAATCATCTGCACCCGGGCAACGAAATCCGCCTGCGAGTACCTGTTGCCGGATTCAGCGAGCATTCAGGTTTCCGATGCGGATTACCTCAATTACAAGACGCTGCGCACCGCCCTGTCGCGAACCAACCACGCTACGCCGAAAAAGCACGGAACAGGTCCGAACCTTGATGACATCAAGAAGTTGCTGAAAAAAAGCCGTCACGAGCTGGATGTCAACACCATCAGCGATCTCATGGCCAAGCTGCGTCTCGAGGCCGTCAAGCCCCTTTACACGCTTCCGGACGCTGAAAAAGCTCTGGCGTACTTCGACCCGTATCCATACAAGACCACGGTTGCCATCGGACAGGGGATGGATTGCACGTTTTACGATGCCGGTCACATTCTGGGTTCGGCCATCAGCATGATCACGGCGCAGGAAAACGGGAGAGCCTTGAGGCTGTGTTTCTCAGGCGACCTCGGGCGGTTCGGCAAGCCCATCATCAACGACCCCGAGCTCGTTTTTGCCGAAGCGGATCGAGATGTCGATCTCCTCATTATGGAAAGTACTTACGGCGACCGGCTGCATGAACCCGTGACCGACATGAAAGGCCAGCTGGCAAGCATCCTGGAGGAAACCCTGCAGCGGGGCGGCACGGTTCTGATCCCGGCCTTTGCGTTCGGCCGCACGCAGGTGCTGCTCTACGTGCTGCATGAGCTTTACAACGAAAAGCGCCTGCCCCGGGTACCCGTTTACGTGGACAGTCCGTTGGCGGTCAATCTGACCAAGGTGTTCGCCGAGCACCCCGAGGTCTATGACCAGGAGACCCAGACCACATTTCTGTCGAAAGGGCAGAATCCCTTCTTATTCGACCAGATCCGGTTGGTGCGCTCGGTGGAAGAATCCATGGCTCTCAACCGGGATGACAAGCCGCAGATCATCATCGCCGCTTCAGGGATGTGCGAAGCCGGGCGGATCCTGCACCACCTGCGATTCAAGATCCATAACGAGCGCAATACCATCCTGATCGTCGGCTACATGGCCCAAAACACCCTGGGGCGACGCATCGAGGAGCTGGGTCTGGATTACGAAAGATCCGGGCGCAGAGGCGAAGCGCCGCTGGTCAAGTTTTTCAACAAGGAATATCCGCTCCGGGCACGGGTAGCCAAGATCGGCGGCTTCAGCGGCCATGCCGACAAGGCCGAAATGCTGCGATTCCTCAAGCAGAGCAACCTGCGCATCAAGAAGATCGCGTTGGTGCACGGCGAAGAAACGCAGGCGCTGCATTTTGCGGACAGCCTCCAGCGAGCGGGTTACACGGTGACGGTGCCGCGTCGGGGTGAGATCGTGCCGGTGGGATAGCCCGACTTGTGTTCGGTGACGCAAGGGGGCGAGCTGGCTGTAGGCCCTTTAGAAGGAGAGGGATTCGACGAAGGTGGTCTGGAAGCCGGGGTGGGCGGCCAGGTCGAGCACGCGGGTGGCGGTCGCCATTCGGCGGGCCTGTTCGATATAGTCCGGCCGCAGCAGGGCCATGACGGCCCCGGCCCCGGCGGCGTTCCCCACCACGTCGATCGCGTCGGCGTCCATTTCCGGGAACATGCCGATCGTGAGCGCGTCCAGCCGGTTGATGAAGCTGCCGAAGGCACCTGCAAGGAGGATTTTGCGGGGGCGACGTAATCCGTTTTCACGACAGAGCAGGTCGATCCCCGTGCGCAGGGCGCCCTTGGCCAGCTGGACGGCGCGCACATCCGCCTGAGTCAGCGTGATGGGGATATGGTTGCGGCGGGCGTTGGTCGGAACGATTTCAAATTCGAGAACGCCGTTTTCGCCCGGCCGCAGGCAGGGTGAGCCGGCGCCGACGTTGTAGCTTCCGCTCTTGGACAAAATACCGGCCCGCAGGAGCTCGGCCACCGCCGTGATGACCCCCGAGCCGCAGATTCCTGCGGGCGGTTTGGGGCGGTCGGCATTGCGTTGAATGACCGTGTAGTCGAGGCAGCCCGTTTCGCGATTGAAGCGGACGGAGTCCACCGCACCGGAGGTCGCCTGCATTCCATGGCGTATGGCGGCGCCCTCAAAGGCGGGACCTGTGGCGCAGGACGTCGCCGCCAGGCCTTTGTCCGTCAGACAGATGATTTCACCGTTGGTCCCCACGTCGACCAGAAGCGTGCCCACCGGGGCGTTCGCCAGACCCACCGCGATGGCCGCGCTGATGATGTCGGCCCCTAAGTACCCGCTGATGAGCGGAAGAGTATGCAGGTGGGCCGCGGGGTTGAAGCTCAGGCCGACCTTTCCGGCCGGCTGGCGCCGGTCTTCGCAAAATTGGGGGGTGTATGGAAAGACCCCCAGCGATGACGGATCTTCCCCCAACAGCAAATGGACCATGGTGCTGTTGCCGACCGCAACCATCTCCCCCGCGCTGGATGAGTCGATGCCGGCGTGCCGACATAATGCGGACGCCGCCCAGTCGATGGCGCTGACGGCCATGCGCTGCAAGCGAGGCAGGGCTTGGGAGTCCGTTCGGACGGCACTGATCCGACTGATGACGTCGTCTCCGAAAATCGCCTGTGGGTTGCGGGCGGAGGTCGAGGCGATGATGGACCCGGTGTGAAGGTCGCACAGATAGACGGCAATCGTGGTGGTGCCGAGATCGACGGCGAAGCCGCAGCGGGTTGCCCGCTTCTCGGATTCTTGGGCCGATAAACCTTCCCATTTTCGGAACAGTATCGGCAGACCCTTTTGAACCACCTCCGGCGCGAGCCGGCTTTCTTCGGGGATTTCGACGGCGACATCGCCCCCCACCCGGGCGCAGCAAGCCAGTCGATACCCGTTCGATAGAAGCCCCGCGCTGAGAGAAGCGAGCTCGGATCTCTCTGGTTCACTCAGGGCGCCCGGAACGATCGACGTCGTGCGCACGCGGCACTTTCCGCAACGCCCTCTGCCGCCGCAATCGGAGCGTAAAAGGAGACCGGCGGAAACCAGGGCTTCCATCAGACTGACGCCTGGTTCAATCCGGATGGCCTGGCCATTGATGCGGATACGGGCGCGGGTGGGGTTCATGGGTTGCATGGCGAATTTTCCATACCTTATTTTCGCTGATCGCACGAGGTTTTTCCACTATAATTTTTTTTAAGACCCGGCCGGCAGGTTCTATTTCTCCGGCAAGAATCGGCACCATGTAAGGGTCCGGCTCAGCGGCTGGCAAAGCGAGCTGAGCACTGCTGAGGAGGGCATTGTGGCCGAACAACGCCGGTTGCATCTGGCCTGGGTTATTCTCGGGGTGTGTTTCATTGACCTGTTTATCAACTATGCGGTGCGGCTGGGCTACGGGGTGATCCTTCCCGAAATGATCCAGAGTCTGGGATTCAGCCGTACGCAAAGCGGATCCATCTATAATTCCTACCTGTTGACCTATATCGCCGTCGCGCCCTTCACCGGCTATCTCACGGATCGGGTGGGGGCCAGGCGAGTCATCAGCGCGTGTATTTTGATTGTCGGAGTAGGGGCTGCTCTCATGGGAGCCGTCCAGAATCTGCTGCAGGCATGCCTGTTCTTTGGAATCGCCGGGTTGGGATCGACGGGCATCTGGGTTCCGATCATCACCCTCATCCAGCGCTGGTTCGCGCTCCCGCGCAAGGGGATGGCATTGGGAATATTGTCAACCGGATATGGCGTGGGGTTTGCGGCCATGGGCGTGTCGTTCCCCTGGATCCTTTCGAATTTTGACTGGCGCTTCGCCTGGTATGTGCTGGGGGCGCTAGGGCTGCTGATGGTGATTCCCAATGCACTTCTGCTCGTCAGCGATCCCGCCGAGAGAGGACTTCCGGCGTGGGGGCAGAATTCGCATCCATCCCGTCCGGCCGGGGATCGGCCCGCCCGGATTCGTCTGGCGCGAATTTGGAAAGACCGCAATTTTTGGTTGATCGGGTTTTCCTATTTTTCGATCGCATACTGTCTCTATGGATTTACCACGTTCATGGTTGACTACGCCAATCATCAGTTGAATATGCCGATCGATCAGGCCAGCATGGTAGCGACCATCCATGGGGTCGCGCAGGTTTTTGGAATGCTGACGGTCCTGCCGGCGTCGGATTACATGACCCGCAAGACAACCATATTGATATCGAACACGGTCATCGCGCTGACACTCATCGGGGTGCTGCTCAGTGCGGGGAATTGGACGGGGCTATGCGCCATGATCGGTGTCTTGGCGGTTTTTTACGGCGCCACCTTTCCGATCTATGGGGCCTGTGCCGGGGATTACTTTCCGAAAGAGGCCATAGGCACCGTGGCCGGCGCCTGGACGCCCTTTTACGGCGCCGGCGCCATCCTGACCCACTGGGTTACAGGCTGGCTGCGCGATACGACGGGTGTTTACGACCACGCCTTCCTCATCTGCGCGGCCATGGCGGCCGGGTCGGCGGTCCTGATGAGCCTGGTTAAGCCCAAACCGCTGCCGTATTCCGAAATTGCATCGGCACCGGATGTGCGTTAAATTGACCGCAGAACGATGGTTGTTTTTAGCAATAAAAGAGGAAGGAGGTTCTGCAGAACGTCATTCGAATCATCATCCGGAAAACGGGATCATGACCATGGGTGACTGGCGGGGCGTCTACATCAGCCACGTGCCCGATCATATCCAGCAGATGCAGGCCACCCACGCGGCGTGGACGGCTGAGAAAAAGGGCCGGCGTTGAGATCCGGACCGGTCGTTGTTCAAATTCTCGAAAAAGTGAAATTCCACCGGCAGGCATTCCTGGAAGGTCTATAACCATGAGCCGATTCTTATGCGTGGACATCGGCGCGGGCACCATGGACGTTCTCTGGTTCGACACCGAGTCCGTGCACCACTACAAGGCCGTGGTGGTCTCTCCGGTGCGGGCGATCGCGGAGCGGGCCGCCCGGCTGCAGGGAGACCTGGTGGTGACCGGGTGCGAGATGGGCGGAGGGCCGGTGACGGCAGTCTTGCGCCAGCGGGCCGAGACCCACGATGTCGTCGTATCCCTCTCGGCTGCCGCCACGCTGCATCACGATGCGGAAAAAGTGCGTGCCTGGGGATTTACGGTGGTCGCAGACGCGGAGGCGGAGAAACTGCGCCGGCGCGGGCGCCATGCCCATCTGGAGCTGGGGGACATCGAAGCGGACCGGCTGGAGCGCCTGGTTGAAGGCTTCGGCGTGCCCTTCGAATTCGATGCGGTGGCCGTCTGCGTGCAGGATCACGGGGTTCCGCCGCCGGGGATGTCGCACCTGGATTTCCGGCATCGGATCTACCGGGAGCGGCTCGACGCCCGGCCTTATCCGCATGAGCTGCTTTTCCCAGCCGGCGAGGTACCGGCGGTTCTGAACCGTCTGCGGTCCGTGGCCCGGAGCGCCGGCCGGCTTGACACCCATGCCCCTGAGAACCATGCCTTTGTGGTGTTGGACGTGGCGACGTCTCACACCGTCTGCGCCGCAGTGGCGGCGGGCGAACTGGCCGGGCTGGTCGAGTATCACACGGCCGACATCACCCCGGAACGACTCGATCGGTTGCTGCATGAAATGGTGGCCGGCCGGCTGACCCATGGCCGGGTCCTCGATGAGGGCGGCCACGGCGCCTACATCCGCAAAGCGGTGGGTTCTGAAGCCCTGAAAACCGTCATCGCCACCGGACCCAAGCGCCGCCTCGTTCGGGGGTCCCGGCTTCCGATGATCTTCGGCGCGCCCCTGGGCGACAACATGATGACCGGCTGCGTCGGGCTGCTGGAATCGCTCCGAAGGCGGATGGGGTTGGAATCCATCCTCTATGTGTGATCGCCGCTTTC
>JALOPB010000315.1 GCA_025454115.1 Desulfobacterales bacterium
AGCCCGACCAGCCCCTCCAGGTCCCGGCCTGGACCGCATGCGAAAAAATGTTGCAGATGCTGCACCGTGATATCCTCAGCCGGCAGGCCGGATTCAACCAACAGCCGTTTGACTGCAGATTCGGATGGATGCGCGAAAATATCCATTTGAGGCCCTCACATTGCACGGCAGATGGTCGGTTGTGTATTCATGGGTTGAGTCCGAATGCGGTGAACGCCCCGCCTCCGGTTAAAGGAGGGGGTGGCGAATGGTGCCGCGCGCCGCATAAACCTCTTCCACCAAACCAGCCGCCTGCCGGGTGACCGGACCGCAGACGCTTTTTTCTAAGCCGCTTGCTTTGAAAGATGCGGCTCCGTCCGCCGTTGAGATATCGCAGCCGAGGAGATCCGTGCATTGGGTGGACCCGAATCTTTCGCGAAAGCGTTGAACCAAGTTATGGGTCAGGGCGTAGCAGCAATCTTTGGAATCCTGCGGCGATGAGCGGCCGGTCAGCAGCCCCAGCGCCATAATTCCTCCCGCCAATGCGCCGCACATTCCCGATGTCCGCGAAATTCCACCGCAGAAGCCGGTTGCGATCTTGGGGATGAGCGGGTCCATCATCCCGTATGCTTCGGCGACAGCTTGCAAAACACTCTCCGCGCAATACATGCCGGAATCGAACAACCCTTTACTGCGTTCGGCGACCGCTTCCGCTCCTGGATCTTGAGGCCTCTCATGCTCAAGGACTGGCCTTCGATTCAGATCGGTTTCCATCAGGCACGTCATTTTCCGTTCCCTTCCTTTTCTTTTTGCGGCTTGCCGGCCGGCAGCCGTCATCGACGATCGAAAGGTTCTCCATGGCGAGCGCGTTCACCAGCTCCTGAAAGGATTCCAGCACCTGCTGACGCCTTGCCGCCGGAATGCGGCCCAGGACGCGCGAGAAAAATTGGTCGTTGTCGGCGTTGATCCGGTCGCAAACACCTTGACCCTCGGGCGATAGGGCCAGCTGGATGCTGCGGCGGTCCCGGTCGCTGAACGTGCGTGAAACCAATCCGTTGTTCACCAGCCCGTCTGCCGTCCGGCTGAGGGTGCTTTTATCCAGCCCCAGGTTCTGAACCAGCTCGATGAGAGAAACAGGCCCCTTGGCGTCGATTTCGAGCAGGGCGTGGCACTGCGGCAGGGTCACCCCGCTGCAGCAGCTGGATTCCCGGAGCCGCCCGGCAATCAGCCGCTCGAACCGGCGCAGGGTGGATCTGAATTCTCGAACAAACGATCGTTTCATAAGCGTCTTTGGTTGTATTTTACAACAATTGTAATTTACAACTAAATGGTTGTCAACAGTTTTTCTTTAAGCAATATTAAGCCCCGCTCCCGCGCCTGAAGGATGCGCTTTATATCAACACCCGCTAATTCGGAGCGCCTCAGGATAACATCCTTTAGCGCTTTCCGGTAAACCAGGTATTCATCCTTAGCGGAAATGGTGGCCTCGACCCGGGCCGTGAAGAGAAAGTCATCAATCGGTCTGTTTTTCCCGTTGTGGTTCCCCTCAGTTAGATCGACTCGATCGTTTTCATATTCTAAAAAGCAATGAATCATTGGCACATATGGCAAGGCGTATTCGCTCAAGATTTTGCCGGTCCCGGTCACGATTGCTTCGGTCATTGGGTATATGCCTACACCCCGAGTAATCGGCAGCCCCAATTCTTGTGCCAGCGTCGCTATCGTGGCGTGCTTGGTGGTGCACGAACCAAATCGCTCTTTGAAAAGAATCATCAGGTCGTCCCGATCGGAATTGTAGCCGTAAGGTAGTTCGTGGACATACCGGCAGGCCTCACGAAAGCTATTGATCCCGATTGAGCGGAAAGAGTCTGAAATCATTCCACCGCCAACAATTTTTCGGTCCGGAAAGATAGTGTAGGGTTTCATCGGTCCCACCATTCGAGCAGCAGTGATAATCAAGTTCCAAAATCAACAGCATGTCACGAGGTGACGGGAAGGCATGCCGTTTTGCATTCCGAACGCTCCAGTTTTTTCTCCCATTTTGAAAATCCAAAAAGGAAACAGCCGGTAATCACCCCACCCCCAGCTAAAGCGAAGAAGACGACAGCCCATGAATGCCGGTCTAACACCGTACCTATTACAACTCCTGCCATTCCCGCTCCGACGTTGAACGCGAAATCGATGAACCCGGCAATGGTCGATGTCTCGTGCTTACGGCTCATCAGCATCGGAACGATGGTCGTAATGATGGTTGCCGCCCCATAAAGAATGCCACCGCATAAAATCAGGATAACTAAACTGGAAATAACGGAGGTGCCGACAAAGGGGAAAAAGGCCAACAAAAGGCTAGCGCATGAATAAAGGGCAGCTCCGAAATGAAGTTCTCTCCCAGCAAAATGACCGGAGATTAACCAGCTGACAGCGATAGTCCCAAGGACTCCAGCTATCGGCAGAACCGACGAAAGGCTCGCTGCCGCACCGCTGCTGGCCGCCAGATTTTCGACCAAATAGGTCGGCAGCCAGATGACCAATGAAAATAGGATGAAGCCGCTCGTAACGGCTGCAACAGCCAGGGGCCAAAACCGTTTGAGGTTGTGGAGTATATTAGGAATCTTGTGGCTGGCAGACGCTGAGGATTGCTCGTCGAGTCCTACCTGTGCGGGGTCATCGCGAACCAGCATGAACCAGACCAAGGCCATCGCCCACATGATAAAAGCCGGAATCCAAAAGGCCGCGCGCCAGCCTGAATATACAATTATCCATCCAGTCAGAGTCCAGGTAACTGCATTCCCGGCGACATAGCTTGTTGCGAAGATCCCCGCGACTTTTCTGCGCTGATCTGGCCGGTGCCAATTTGAGAGCACCTTGATGACGGGTGCCCAGCCGGTCGACTGGCTAGCCCCGTTTAACGTCCAGGCAACAAACATGACTGTCCAACTATTTGTTGCGGCAAAAAGCAGGTTCATTAATCCCGAAAGGAGCATCCCTGCAAAAACAAGCCGCCGTGGACTAATGCGGTCGCCCAAATAGCCACTGAACATCTGTCCGATGGCATAGGTGAGGAAAAAACCGGTTCCAAGCAGTCCGAGCTGTTGCGACGTGAGAAGAAGGTTCGTCTTGATTTCCGGAATGGCAGTGGATAGGTTGACCCGCCCAAAATAGTAGGATGCGTATGTAACCCATCCGACAACGACGATTCGAATCTGCCAGGCTTTAAGGGAATCGAGCATACGGGCAAATGCCTAATTTATGGTGATCTGGCTTGGGCATTCGGTGCTGCTCCTACGAGCAGCAACCTTTGGCGGTATTGCCTTTCTTGTTGGAGAAGTATCGCTTGAGATTTTCAGGAAGATCAAGCAGGGGAGTAGGAACAATGGGCTGCATCTCGTCAATTTTGAGCATGGCGTGCATAATGGATTCGACAAGCAGGGGAACCGGGGCGGCAGAATACACCTTTCCTCGATAGTGCCACTCACGGCAATCGACTATGGTGTTGTTTTCGGTTAGATCGCCGCAAGATTCGCAGACTGATTCGCGGATGTCGGCAGCAATGTCATGCCCGTTTATCCGAATCGTCGGCGAGCTCAGCAGGGCGACTTTCCTGGCTTCCTCCGGAGTTTGCACCACCAATTCATTGTGGCGCAACTCGATGCCCAGCACCTCACTAACCGGGGTCAACAGCCGCACGGCCTCGCGCAACTGGTCACCTGTGGGTACGCAACGCTTGCAGGTGCTAAGATCGATCACTATCAGATCGATGTTCATGACCTTCGCCTGCGCCACTGACAAACTTGGCTCCTCAGTGGTTGGCGCGCATCCTTCGCTTGCTGCATCGCTGTTGCACCCGCAGCCACACCCGCTTCCGAATAACTCCTTCATGACTTTGCTCCTCCGGGGCTTTCCCCGTTATATGATTATGTTGAATAGATACCCCACGATTAGGATCCCCAGGCCTACCACGCCCACAAACGTCACGATTAACCTTATCTTGAGTACCTTTCGCAGGATGATGATCTCTGGCAGCGACAGCGCAATCACG
>JALOPB010000316.1 GCA_025454115.1 Desulfobacterales bacterium
GGGGGTGGCAGCCGGAAATGACCACCGGAGATAGGCGTGCGATGCAAGCGGAAAAGAGAGCCGTCTGGGGCTGGGCCCTTTACGACTGGGCCAACTCCGCCTTCGCCACCACGGTGATGGCCGGTTTCTTTCCGGTTTTCTTCAAGCAGTACTGGAGCCACGGCGCCGACGTCAACCTGAGCACGGCCCAGCTCGGATTCGGCAACGCCATCGCCGGGCTCGTGATGGCACTGCTGGCGCCGGTCATCGGCGCTGCGGCCGATACGGCCTCGGCCCAAAAGCGCTGCCTGGTCTTCTTCGCCTACATGGGAGCGCTCGCCACCGCTGCCCTCTACTGGGTCGACCAGGGGCAGTGGGCCTGGGCGATTTTCTGCTACGCGCTGGGGATCATCGGGTTTTCCGGGGCCAACGTGTTTTATGACGCGCTGCTGCCGTCCGTCGCCCCGAAGCATCGCATCGACGCCGTATCGAGCCTCGGCTACGCCCTGGGTTACCTGGGCGGCGGTCTGCTCTTCCTCCTGAACGTGGTCATGAGCCTCACACCGCAAACCTTCGGGCTGGCCGATGCAACGAGCGCCGTGCGTCTGGCGTTTGTCTCGGTCGCACTCTGGTGGGGCGGCTTCACCCTCTTCACGATCCTCTGGGTCCCGGAACCGCATGCGGCGGCGCCCATCGGCCTTCTGCAGGCGGTCGGCGAAGGAATGCGCCAGCTGGCAACGACCTTCCGCAAGATCCGGCAGTTCAGGCCGGCGCTGACCTTCCTGATCGCCTACTGGTGCTACATCGACGGCGTCGATACCATCATCCGCATGGCCGTGGATTACGGCCTGTCGCTGGGTTTTTCGTCTCGGGACCTGATTGCGGCCCTGCTGGTCGTTCAGTTCGTGGGGTTCCCCGCCGCGCTGGTTTTCGGCCGGCTGGGCCAGCGCTGGGGGCCGCGGCGGGCGATTTTCCTGGCGATCGCGATCTACATGGCAGTGACGATCTGGGGGGCGATGATGACCAACCGCCTGGAGTTCTATGTCATGGCCGTCATCATCGGTCTGGTCCAGGGCGGAATCCAGGCGCTCAGCCGGTCCTATTACGCGCGCCTGATTCCGGCTCAGCATCCGGCCGAGTTTTTCGGCTTTTATAACATGCTGGGCAAATTCGCCTCCATCATAGGCCCGGCCCTGATGGGCGCCGTGGGCCTGCTGGTGCGCCAGAGCCTGATGCCCGCCGCCCCGACCGCCGAGCAGATGACCCGCATCGGCCAGATCGCTTCGCGCGCCAGCATTCTGTCGCTGCTGGTTCTCTTCGCGTTAGGGGCGATCCTGCTGTGGCGGGTGAGGGACGGAACCGACGCGCCGCCGGCGCATCAGCCGCCGGGCCGCTGAAGGCGACGGACCCATCCCTGGAGGTCGCCGGCGTGGTTCGTAAAAATCCAGTCCACCTGCCGGTTGACCTCGCGGGCCAGGACCCGCAGCGAGCGCGGATACCCCGTCCCGACGCCTTGGCCGGCCGCATGCTGCCGCCGGATGGCGGCGCCGCCCACCAGCGCATAATGCCCGGCCACGCCGCCATAGCCGTTACGCAGGGCCAGGCGGCTCAGCTGGCGCACATTCAGCCGCGCCACGGGAATGCAGGCCGACGGCGGCGCGAACGGCGTCAGCCGGAACATCTCCGGCGTCAGGGACAGAAGATGAAAATCCGCGCCGGGCTTGAGCCCTGCGAAAAGCTCCCGCAGGATCCGGTTCTGCCGGCCGGGGTCGGGATAGCGCTCCCGCTTCACCTCCACCATTAGGTGATGGTTGCCGCCGTAGCGGCCGATCACCTCGGCGAGAGTGGGCAGCCCGGGGCAATCCCGCTGAAGCTCTTGCAGCGTGCACGCCGAGACCGTCCGGTTCAGGCCGAACACCCGGCGCAGATCGGCGTCATGGATCACCACCGGCATCAGGTCACGGGTCCAGCGCAGGTCGCACTCGATCCCCCAGACACCCAGGGCCGCCGCGGCATCGAAGGCCGCCAGGGTGTTCTCGAGAACGATGCGGCCGTCATGTTCCCCGCGGTGGGAAACCACCCGGCATCCGGCCAGGCGGCTCGTGTCCGGCGCGGCCCGTGGCAGCCGCTCGAAAACTTGATCGATCCAGTGCAGCAGCCGGTTTTCCACGCGATCGAAAAAGCTCATTTGAAAAACCTCCCGGTTTTCGTGCTATATTACTTCGGTAATAAAATATGTTCAATGCGGTCATATCATTCATACGGTCATATCACGCATCGGCGGGGCGGGGTTTCGGCCGTAGTGCGCCGCCACCATCCGTTCAACAATCCTGCGGACGGCAGCAAGCCCGCTTCATGTGGTTCCAGGCAGCCTCGGAGGGCCGATGCCCACGCAGCCGCCAGCCGTCTCTGCCTGCGCGCGGTTCCTCTTGACGGCTTTGGGGCGTGGCAGGGTCGCCTGAAGAATTGGTGGCGACGCACTACGGCCGAAACCCCGCCCCGCCGGACGTCGGCTGGAGGAAGCCCGATTTATTGCCGGAGTAATAACTTGGAAAAAAGGGGGGAGAGAGCCATGAGCGACTTGAGACGTCTCGTTCAGGTGTGCACGACCTTCACCATGCTCCGCGAAGGCCACCTCGACCATTTCACCCGCCATGGGCTCAATCCCGAAATCGGAATCGACGCCGTGGCCATCGAGCGTTATGCGCTGCGCGATTTCGAAGCGGTGGCGGACACGCTGCACCGGCAAGACCTTGCCGTCACCCTGCACGCCCCGTTCGTGGATCTCTCCGCCGGCAGCACCGATCCGGCCATCCGTGCCGTCACCCGCCGTCGCTTCGACGAACTGATGGAGCTGGTTCCACTGTTCCGGCCGCGCACCGTCGTGGCCCATGCCGGCTATGACTGGCAGCGCTACGAATACTTTCGTAAAATCTGGCTCGATCACAGCGTCCGGTTCTGGGGCGAGGTGGCTGACCGCCTGAATCGTGCCGGCAGCCGGCTCGTGCTCGAAAACGTATACGAGCATCGGCCGGGTGAAATCCTGGAACTGTTCGAACGACTGCGCGCCGACGGCGTGGAGCTATGCCTGGACTGCGGTCATCTGACCGCTTTCGGCCGGGCGCCGCTCGAAGAATGGCTGGACGTCCTGGGCCCGTTTATCGGCCAGCTGCATCTCCACGACAACGGCGGGAAAAAGGATGACCACCTCGCCATGGGCCATGGGCTGATCGATTTCCGCCCGCTGTTCGCGTATCTCCAGACTGCCGGCCGCCAACCGCCCGTCGTGACCATGGAGGTTCACCGGCCCGACGACATCTGGGCGAGTCTGGAGTTTCTAGAACGCCTCTGGCCGTGGGGAAAATAACGTGATCGGTTCGGGAACCTGCGATGTCCTGATCGTCGGGGCCGGCCCCGCCGGGTCCACGGCCGCGTTCATCCTGGCCGGCCGGGGGCTGAAGGTGGCCCTGCTCGACCGCAGCGCCTTTCCGCGGCCGAAACTCTGCGGCGGGCTACTCACCTGGAAGACCGTCCGGAGCCTTGAACGCATTTTTCAGACCCGCCTGCAGGCGCTCCAATCCACCGGTTTGACCCGCCTCGAAACCCGGAGATATACCGTTGCCGATCGCCGCGGGCACACGCTCACCCGCAGGCTGGATGATCCGTTCCACATAGTGGACCGCGCGGCCTATGACGCGTTCTGGCTCGGGCAGGCCGTTTCGGCCGGCGCCGGATTTTATCCCGGTACTGCGGTTGTCTCGCTCGATCCGGACCGCTGCGAAGCACGGACGGACAACGGCCAGCGCTGGCGGGCGCAGGTCGTGATCGGTGCCGACGGCGTCGACAGCCGCATCCGGCGCGCCCTGGCATCCGGCGGCAAACTCCGCCCCCCGCGGCGCCGGGGTCGCGCCGTCGCACTGGAGTGCTTTGTCCCGCGCCGGCCGGGAGCATTCCCCGATCATCCCGTCATTTACTTCGGCAAGGTTTGCCGTGGGTATACCTGGTCGTTTCCGGGTCCTGTCCGGCAGGTGCTCGGCTCCGGCTGCACGCTCACGGCTTGCCCTACGGCAACTACTTCAAAGTCCCCGGTTGCGGGAACACGCTGCTGGTCGGCGACGCCGCCGGCCTGGCCGACCCGTTCCTGGGCGAAGGCATCTACTACGCCCACCGCAGCGCCGAGCTCGCCGCCCGGGCCGTCATCGCCGGCTTCACGCGGCCGGGGCAGGCCCTGGCTTTCTATCGCGAATCCTTCCGCCGCTGCCTGCTGCCGGAAATGCGCTATGCCTGGGCCGGCCGGCAGGTCGTTTTTGCGCTGCCGCCCCGGCTGTATTACCCGTTTCTCGTCCTTTTTCTGCGCCTCGCGCCGAAAATTGCCGAGCAGACCATTCAGGGCCGCCGCAGCTTCCGCTGGTTCCGCCTCAAAACGCCATGCCCACGCTGAAATGCAGCACGTACCGGTCTTCATCGCGCTGATGGTCGCGGTCCGGGTTTACGGCGAAATCGACCCGCGCCGGACCGACCGGCAGCAGGTACTGCAGGCCGGTGCCGATGCCGGGACGAAATCCTCTGAAAAAATCGCCCAGGGTATCGGAAAGGATCTGCGAACGATTGCGGTAAGGCGGCTGACCCTGATCCTCGCGGGTGCGGTTGGGGGCCACGTTGCCGAAATCCGCGAACAAGGTTCCGGTGAAATCGCCGATCAGGCGCTGGCGCAGCTCGACGCTCAAGACGTTGTAGGCCAACCCGCCGGCAGGATCGCCCGAGCTGTCGCGCGGCCCCAGCTCGGCCTCCTTGAAGCTGCGCACGGTGGTCTCGCCGCCGTTGAAGAACCGTTCGGCCAGCGGCACCGTGAATGCAGCCCCAGCACGGTGGAGCGTGTGGCCGGAAGGAACAGGCGGGTGCCGCCGGTCAGGCGCAGGAAGGTCACGTCGCCGCCCAGCCGGGTGTCCGCGCGTTCGACGGCGCCGAAGATTCGCTGCCCCCTGGTGGGGAAGAAGATGTCGTCGCGGGTGTCGTAGGCGGCCTGGGCCTTGACGCTCGCGAAATTGTAATCGTCGCGCAGGTCCTCTTCCTCGAAAAAGGTGCCGCCGGCATCCCGGCGCGTAAAGGACGGCTCCTCCCGCCGCCGGGCGAAACCGGTGAGATCGGCGCGCACGTCGCTGCCGAGAAACCATGGGTCCGTAAGGGTGCTCGACACCCCCTGGGTCTTGACGGCGGCGAGCGCCTCCGACGTCCACGACCGGCCGGTGCCGA
>JALOPB010000050.1 GCA_025454115.1 Desulfobacterales bacterium
GAATGCGTGTTGCGTCTGCGGGGTAAGGTCGGTCGTGAATAAAATCTTCTTGATTTGCGGAAGCGGCGAGCTCATCTGCTCCTCTGAGAGATTAGAGTGATGGAATAAAAAAACCCGATCCAAAATACATCCTTTAATTAGATAATACCCTCCTTGTCAACCCAAACACTCTGCCTGCCAGCAATACGTTGCGGCGGATTCACGGTCCACAGAAGAACCAGATCGAACTTCCGGCAGCCCTCAACCCTGAACACCTGAAGGCTACAAGGCCCCAAGCGCTTCCAGGGACTGCCTTACCTCCATGATGCCTTGCGGGGACAGCGGCGCCTGGGGCGGCAGGGGAGCCCCCACGGCGTAACCCTGAAGCTCCAGCCCTCCCTTGATGCAGGCGGCCAGATTGTATTTGGCGAACGCCTGGTTGAGTGCCCACAATCGCCGTTGCAGGTCCATGGCAGCCGTCCAGGACCCGGCCTGGCAGAGGTTGTAAAGCTCCACGCTTTGGCGCGGAACGATGCACGCCGGACCGGCCATCCAACCTACGCCGCCGATCAGCATCACGCAGACCGGAATATGTGCGGAGGCCGCGAACACCTTCATCCGGTCGCCTACTCGGTTGATGATTGACAGCAGACGGCCGGTGTTGGCGGAGGCGTCCTTGAGGTAGCCGATGTTCGGGATATGGCTCAAACGCTCGATGACGGGCAGGCTCAGGTCCGAGCGCTGGAAGTTCGGGTTGGTGTAGAGCACCAATGGAATCGACACGGCTTCGGCTAGTGCCTTGAAGTAGGCATACACCCCCTCGTCGGATACGGGAAAATAGGATTCAAGGATGGCGAGAATGCCGCTGCAGCCGAGTTTTTCAAATTCGCGCGCCTGCGCGACGGCATCGGCCGTCGTGGTCGAGGCGACGCCGGCCACCACCGGGACCCGGCCGGCTGCCGTCTGGATCACGATGTCCACGATCCGCCGCCGCTGCGTCCAGGAAAGATAAGCGAACTCGCCGGTCGAACCCAGCGGCGTCAGGCCATGCACCCCTGCCTGGATGAGATCTTCGCAGAGCCGCTCAAGGACATCCGCCCTGATTTCGCCGGAGGAATCGACCGGGGAGACGAGATATGGAAAGACCCCATGAAAATCGGCATCAGCCATTTCGGACCTCGCTTTCCGGGTACCGTTCTTTCGTTGCGGCTATGGGGTCAAACCGCCAGAGATGTTCACCTTCGGCGGACAGCCGGACTCGGAGGTGCCCTTGCCACTCTGCGTCGTTCTGCCCGGGGTAGTCCGCGCGGAAATGGGCCCCCCGGCTCTCGCGCCGCATCAACGCCGCTTCAAGGATGACGCCGGCTACCTGGGCGGCGGTGTGAAGCTCGACTTGATCGAGCAGTTCTTTACCGCTCGGTTGGGAAGCAGTCGGGCGGATGGCCTGCTGAATGTCCTTGACGGCCGCCAGCGCGCGGGACAGACCGCCCTTATCCCGTATGATTCCGCCCTCCGCCCACATGGCCTTCCGGAGGCGTTCCGCGAGCTCGGGTGCTTCCGCTGCGCCACCTGACCATTTGCTGACGCCTTCCCCCAATTCCCTCATCAGGGCCCGGTGGTCCCCGCGTTCCGAACGACTGGCCCAGACGGCTGCCGCGTTGCCGGCCCTGGCACCGAAGACGAGCGTCTCGCTCAGAGCGTTGCCCCCCATCCGGTTGGCGCCGTGGAGCCCACCGGCGGCTTCGCCCGCGGCAAATAGCCCGGTCACCGCAGTGGCCCCGTCGGCACTCGTTTCAACGCCTCCCATATTGTGATGGGCCGCCGGCGCCACGCGCAGAGGTCGAACGGCCGCCCCGTAGCGCTTGCAAAGAAGCCCCTGCATGGAAGCGCCGAAGGGGTCCACACGCCAGTCCTCCTGCGAAAGGCCGCGCAGGTCCAGCCAGGCATTTTTGCGGTTTTGGTAGACCTCCTTGAAAAGCGCCTGGGATAAGCGGTCTCTGGCCCTCTCGCCGGCCGGGCGCTCCGTGATGGCGTATTTATCATAAATGTCTTCCCCGTCGTCGGTGAGGAGCCGGCCGCGGTCGGCCATGCGCGGCGGAAAGAGGACCGGCGACGAGCCGGGTTCGGCGAGACAGAGCGGGTAGAATTGAACGAACTCCATGTCCTGCAGCACCGCGCCCGCCTTCAGGGCCAAAAGGTAACCGTCTCCGAGAATGCGCCGGGGGTTGTCGGACCGCTGGTAGAGCCCGCAGGCGCCGCCGGTTGCGATGATCACGGCCTTGGCCGTAAGAGCGACCCATTTTCCCGAGAGGCGTTCGTAGGCGCTCACTCCGCCGAGGCCGTCGCGGAACCGTATATCGGTGACCAGCAAATTCCCCCAGAACCGAGTGCCGAGTTCCCCGTTCCTGGCGAGCAGGCAGCGCACGATCTCTTCTCCGAAGACGGGCGGGCGGCCCTTGGCGTAGAGATACCCGTTGATGAGGTCGGCACGAATGCCCCAGCGCTTGAGCTCGTCCAGCCGGAGCGGGGCTTCCGCTACCAGGATGTCGACCAGACGGCTTTCGTTCAGACCCCGGCCGGCCGCGACGGTGCGCTGCAGGTGCGCATCGCGCGAGTCGCCGCCGGTATTGCCGGCCATAACCCCGCCGGAGAACCAGGTGCAGGTCGATTTGCCGGGACTGCCTTTCGAAACCACACAGACCGAAAGCCCGGCCTCCGCCACCGACACGGCAGCACGCAGCCCGGCGGCTCCGCTGCCGATTACAATTACGTCGAAAGAGGCGTGTTCCATTTGGCTATCCCCTGCGGTATTTCAGCCGGCCCTGGCGGTAAAGATCGTTGCCGTGCGCATCGACGACGACGATCGCCGGGAATTCCTCCACCTCGAGCCTCCGGACGGCCTCCGTGCCCAAATCCGCGTAGGCGACGATCTCGGCGCGTCGGATGGTTTTGGATATCAGCGCCCCAGCCCCCCCGGTGGCGGCAAAATACACGGCCCGGTGGCGCTGCATGGCCGCGATGACTGCATCCCCGCGAAGACCTTTGCCGATCATTCCTTTCAGTCCGCGCTCGATCAGAATCGGAGCATACGGGTCCATGCGGTAGGACGTGGTCGGGCCGGCCGCACCGATCGGCATGCCGGGCTTCGGCGGGGTCGGCCCGACGTAATAGATGATTTGTCCGTCCAGATCCAGCGGCAAACGGTGGCCGGCTTCAACCTGCTCCACCATGCGTTTGTGCGCCGCGTCGCGGCCGGTGAAGATCACCCCGCTGATGAGGACCCGGTCGCCGGCCGCGAGCCTGACGACGGTATCGTCGGAAAGGGGAGGGCGGATGATGATGCGGTCAGGCATTTCCGGATTCCTTCTAAATGACAGCCTCTTTATGTCGGGCGCAGTGGCACTGCAGGTTGACCGCTACGGGGATGCTGGCGATATGGGTCGGATAGGTTTCGATATGAACATCCAGGGCCGTGATCCGACCGCCCAGTCCCTGGGGACCGATTCCCAGGTTGTTGATCTCTTCGAGCAGCTCCAATTCCAGCCGGGCGACCGCAGGGTCCGGGTGGCGGCGGCCGATATCGCGGAGGAGCGATTGTTTGGAAAGCAAGGCCGCTTTTTCCATCGTCCCGCCGATGCCGACACCGACCACCACCGGCGGACACGGATTGGGGCCGGCGGCGTCGACTCGACCCACCACGAATTTCTTAATGCCGTCGATTCCGTGCGACGGCGGGAACAGGACCACCTGACTCATGTTTTCGCTTCCGAACCCCTTCGGCGCCAGCGACACCCGGATGTGGTCGCCTGGAACCAGGCGCGTGTGGATGACGGCCGGCGTGTTGTCTCCGAAGTTTTTCCGGGTCAGCGGGTCCAGCGTCGAGGCACGCAGACAGCCGTCCCGATACCCCCGGCGCACGCCCTCGTTGACCGCCGCTTCGAGGTCGCCTCCGGTCAGATGAACGTCCTGGCCGATTTCTAAGAAAACCACGACGACGCCGGTGTCCTGGCACAGGGGGATGCCTTCGGTCCGGGCGATTTCGGCGTTGCGCAGCAGCTGCCGGAAAATATCCTGGCCGACCGGCGATTCTTCGGCAGCCAGCGATGCCTCCAGCGCCGCCACGGCATCGTCGCCGAGGACGGTGTTGGCTTCGATGCAGAGGCGGCGCACGACGTCGGTGATGGTTGCGACAGAAATCTCACGCACGTCCATACGCTTGCCTGTCTGTTATAAGTCGTCAGGTCGTTCGGCCGGATGACAGCGCCGGGCCGGTCTAATACGATCGCTCGTAGATCGTCCGGATATCTTTTTCGTTGAGCTTCCTCGGGCCGTTGACGAGGAGGCGTTGCTGGTTCGCCACGACCGATTTGGCGAACGGCTCGATCAGGTTCCGGTCCATGTTAATCGCGCTCAGTTTATGAGGGATTTCGATGTAGTCCACGAGCTTGCGCATTTCTTCAACCGCCTGCTGCGCCGCCTGCCGCGGGCTCATGCCATCCGTTTTAACGCCCATCGCCTGCGCCATGCGGGCGAATTTGGGGACGTCCGCCATGGCAAAGTATTCCATCACCTCGAGGAAGGTCAGCATGCACCCGACCCCATGGGGGACATGGTATTCGGAGCCGATCGGGTAGGCCAGGGCGTGAGAGGCGCTGGCGCTCGCAAGGTTCAGTACGATACCGCCCAGCATGCTCCCATACGCCATCTGATAGCGGGCCGGAATATTCTGCCCGTCGGCAAAGGCCGCCGGCAGGTTTTCGTAGATGATGCGCACGGCTTCCAGGGCCAGCAGGTCCGACAGGGGGGTGGCCTTCGTCGAGATGTATCCCTCGACGGCATGGATGAAGGCATCGGCGCCCGTGGCGGCGGTTACGGCAGGCGGCATGGAGATCGTCAGTTCCGGATCGACCACCGCCAGATCCGCAATGAGGTGGCCGCTGGCCGCACCCAGTTTGGTCTTGGCCTGGCGGTTGTCGAAGATCGCGTATTTGCTGACTTCGGAGCCGGTACCGGCCGTGGTGGGGACCAGGATGGTGGGCACCCCGCGGCCGGGGACTTTTTCGATGCCCAGGTAATCCCGAAGATTGCCGCCGTGTTTCAGCAAAACGGCGACCATCTTGGAGACATCGATCGAACTGCCCCCGCCAAGACCGATGATGGCCCGGCACGAAGCCCCGGAAGCCTCCTTGAAGGCGAGCTCTACATTTTCAACGGAGGGCTCCTTTTCGACTTTGTCGAAGACACGGTAACCGACGCCGCTTTTTTCAAGGATGCCGACCACCCGGCTGAGAATGCCTGCCGCGGCCACGCCCTCATCCGTGATGATCATGGCGTTCGCAGCCCCGAGGGCTTTGGCTCGATTTCCCAGCTCTTCGATCACCCCCAGGCCGAAAAGGATTTCGGGCACCGCCAGTGTAATGTTTTTGAATGCATGGTTCATCGCTTTCCTCCTATTCGTACGTCATCAAGTTGTCCAGGTCTTCCGCCGGGACATCGAACACCGAATCCAGCTCCGGAAGCGGTCTTTCCGTGAAGCATTCCGGCAGGCGGTGGTGGACCCGCGTGAACCCGGCCAGTTCGTTGAACCGCTGCTCGTCCTTCAGCGTCTCCACGCTCATCTGTTCAAACCATCCCGAGTCCAGGTTCCACCCAAACCGGGCGTTCAGGAGGTCCAGCAGAAGGTCGAGCCGTGGGCCGAGCGCTCCGATGGTAAACAAGCAAAGGCCGGTGCAGTCCAAAATGGGCAGCAATTTCTGCATTTTCAGCGACACCCCGGCCTGCCCCCTGGGGTCGCGATGATCCACCGGCGACCGGGCGGTGGGTCCGGCCGTGTGGTCGGCGCCCATGGCCGACGTGGCGTAGGTGACCCCCATTCCTTTTATAGCCCGCGGGTCGTAGGCGGCCATCGCCTGTCCCTTTACGACCGGAACGTTGGTGATCGCAAAGACCCGGCCGGTCACGACGGCCCCGTTGGCGATCACCCGGCCTAAAACGCCTCCCTGACGGGTCTCCTCCAGAATCCGGGCCGCACCGTCTCCATCGCCGAAAGATAGAACGCCGGCCTCCATGGCGACACCGAGGGCCGCTCCCGTCTCGATGGTGTCCAGGCCGATGTCATTGCACAAATAGTTGAGCCGGGCGATAACGTCGAAGTCGGATATGCCGAGGTTGGACCCGAGCAGGCCGATGTTTTCATACTCTATGGGGGAAACGATGGCTCTGCCGTTCCGGTCGGCATAGATATTCGAGCATCCGATCACGCAGCCGGGCATGCAGGCGTGCGTGGTCCGGCCTTCGCCGCCGCGCTGTCTGATACGTGCATTCAGGGAGTCCGCGTTGATTTGATCGGCACCCTCGAACCGTCCCCGACTGAAATTGTTCACCGGAAACCCGCCAAGCGCGTTGACGGTGGCCACCATAGCGGCGGTACCGTAGTCGCGATAGGCCTTGCTGCTGGGAGCGTCATGAAGCAGCTGCGTATAGGCCTTGCGGGCCGTCTTAAACTTTTCGGAATCGGCGAGGGGGACGGTTCCCTTTCCTTCGATGATGACGGCTCGGATGCGCTTGGATCCCATCAGGGCTCCCAGCCCCCCCCGGCCGCTGTACCGGCCGGGCTTTCCGTCCGCGTCGATCGTGGCGATGCCGGCCGCGGCATAGAGTTTCTCGCCAGCGGGACCGATGCAGGTAACGGCCGCGCCGGGATGTTGCGCCAGGATTTTTTCACAGAAGGCGTAGGTGCCCATTCCCAGATAGGGCTCCGCGGGGAGAAACTGGCACCCTTCCGGGGTGATCCGCAGCATGTGCCACCGGTCGTCTTCAGGGAAACCTTCAATAATGATCGCCTTGATCCCGAGTCGGGCTATCCGGTTGGCGCTGATTCCGCCGGCGTTGCTCTCTTTTATGGTTCCAGTCAACGGACTTTTACCCCCGATGGAGATCCGGCCGGAACTCGACAACCCCGTTCCCGCCAGCAACCCGGTGGCGATGATCAACTTGTTGTGCTTTCCGAGAGGCTCGCAGGCGGGGTTGACTTCATCGAGAAGAAGCTTGGCGATTAAACTCCTTCCGCCCACTTTCCTATATTTCTCCGGTACCGATTCTCGGGTGGTCGTTTTCCGTGTGACATTGACTCTCAGGAACGTTTCCATTTAGACTTCTCCCTCTGTTCGAAATGGCTGAACGCTCGACAAGGCTTCCAGGGAAGTTGCATCGCGTTGTGATCATTTCATTATGTGCCCCTAATTAGGGATGATCACCGCACGGGTGACGGTTCGATTCTCGGCCTGTTCCAGCGCTTCTTGAACCTGGTCCAAACCGAACGTCTTGTCGGTCAGTTTTTCATAATCTACCTTTCGAAAGGTCCGTTTCAAAAATTCCAGCGCCTTGAGCAGATACCAGGGGTTGTAACGCACGACGCCGATGACGGTGATCGACTTGCGAGTGATCCAACCGGGCGCCAGCGACACTTCAAACTCCTTATCGATGCTGACGTTTCCGATTGAAATCAATCTGCCGCAGGTTCTCAGGAGCTGAATGCCCTCCGTGAAGGCGGCCGGAGCCCCCGCGACTTCCAGGACTACGTCAGCGCCGCCCCTGCCTGTGATCCCGATCACCTTCTTGGTCAGATCATCCCCGGAATACGATTTCAGGTTCAGGGTATGATCCGCCCCGAAATCCTTAGCCAACTCAAGACGTGACGGAATGCCGTCCAGAACGGTGACGATGGCGCCCTTTTCTTTTGCCACGGCGGTCGCATAGAGTCCCAGGCCCCCAGCGCCCTGGATCACCAGATGCTCGCCCGAGGACAACCCCGCCTTCTCCAGGCCGAAGATAACCTGCGAAAGACCGCAATTGGCTCCAGCGACGATACTACTGGGAAGTTCCTCGGGAACCTTGTAGAAAAACTGTCCCGGCTGGATGTAATAGTGGGTGGCGAAGGTCCCGGTAAAATGGGGTGGGGTTTCCGGGGACTGCGACCACCAACGATAGGCGTTCTGACACATGTTCAGGTCGCCGCGAGCGCAGGCTGCGCATTTGAGGCATGTGAGATAATAGGGTGCCACCACTCGGTCGCCCGGCTTAATCGCGACTCCGGCATAATCGGTCTCGACACCTTCGCCCAGGGTTTGCACTTGGCCAATCATTTCATGCCCCATAACGGCATTTTTGATGAGGGGGTGGGCCCAGCGCCAGATGTGCAACTCACTGCCGCAAAGATTGCTCCGAAGCACCCGAGCCAGAACGGCGCCCTTTTCCACGGCGGGCAGCGGATATTCCCGGATCTCGATCTGCTTCGGACCGACTAAAGCCGCTAAACGTCCTTTCATTTCATTCCATCCTTTTCTGTTGTGGTACCTGATTCAGGGTCCGCCGGAATGACAACGGCCGGACCATCATGAGGCGTCTCATAAGCTTCCATCTTTATGATCCAGCCGGCACCGAAACGACTCCCGGCGGTTTTGCGCTCCGCTGGCCTTTCGCGTCCACTGTCATGGCACCGCGCTCGAGGGTCCATGTCACCGTCGGAATATCCTTGAGCAACCTGCGATTGGATTCGGTTATCAGGATGGTGAGTTCAGGTCGCGCCCCCTGCAGGCGGTTCAGGGCCTCGGTATACTGCAGGGCCAAAACCGGCGCCAGACCCTGAAACGGCTCGTCCAGGAGGACCAACCGCGTGCCGACCATCAGCGTGCGGCCCAGGACGGCCATCTTGGCTTGCCCGCCCGAGAGCACCGCCGCCGACCGGGCCAGCAACGGCGCCAATTCAGGCACGATCGACAATACTTCGTCCATGCGCCGGTCGACGGCTTTCTTCGGCATGCGGATCACTTCGCACGGAAAGCGCAGGTTCTCCTCGACGGTGAAGGAGGGGAACAGAACCCGATCTTCTGGACCATAGCCGATACCGAGCCGCGGCCGATCATGAGGCGAAACCCGGGCGAGGTCCTTGCCGTCCAAGAGCACACTCCCGTTGGCAGCAAATGGGACGAACCCCATGATGATCCGCAACAGGGTCGTCTTGCCGGCTCCGTTACGACCGACAATCGCTGCGGTTGAGGTTCGAGCAATTTGCGCGTTGATCGCTCGAAGTACCGACACTCCGGCGATACTGGCCGATACCTCTTTCAGCTCCAGCACATCAGCCTCCTATGACGTTGCGAATCACTTCCGGATTTTCCAACACCTTCTTCGGCGGCCCGTCCGCGGCGATTTTTCCCGATATCCATGCGGCGATCCGCGTCGCATAGCGCTCGACGATTTCGAAGTCGTGCTCGACGAAGATGCTGGTCACCTTCCGCTCGGACAGCGCCTTCATGAGGGTTTCCATCAGTTCGTGCTTCTCTTCGCTCGAGACTCCGCTGGTCGGCTCATCCATAATCAATAAACGTGGATTCAGGACCAGGGCCATGGCCACGTCCAGAAGCTTGCGCTGTCCCTCCGGCAGCAATCTCGCCTGCAGATGGGAGCGTTCGGCCAGTTGCACCAACTTGAGCGTCTCGTCGACACTGGCGACATCCACCGATCGATCGATGGATCTGAAAAAACCCAACTTGTCGCGTCGGGCCGATGCGGCGATCAGCAGGCATTCGCGCACGGTGTGTTCGGTGAAAATTTGCGGAATCTGAAACGAGCGGGCGACTCCTCTGCGGGTGATCTTCCGCGGAGACAGTCCGGTAATGTCCTCGCCGTCTAAATAGACATGGCCCGCGGAGGGTTTTAGATAGCCGGTGCAGATGTTGACAAAGGTCGTTTTCCCGGCCCCGTTTTGCCCGACAATGGCCAGGCGTTCTCCCTCGGCCAGCTCGAAATCAATCCCGTCGCAAGCGGAAATACCTCCGAACGACAGAGATAGCCCGGTGGTTTTCAGCAAAATTGGGTTCATCCTAAGTTATCCCTATTCGCCAATTGGGCGATGCATGTGGAACCGCAGCATATTTCGGTCAGGAAAAAAATCTTGCCGGATTTCACCGCCGAGCGGGCAGACGAAACCGTGTCAGCATGCCGACGAGCCCTTCGGGCGCCAAGAAGATGATCACGAGCAATACGACTCCGAGCGTTATTTGCCAGGCGCCCGTGAGCAGGGCAGCTGCGTAAAAACGGACGAACTCAAAGATAAAAGCCCCGAGATAGGCCCCGATGGCGTGGCCCGATCCTCCGAGAATGGCGATGAAAACAAACTCGCCGGAGCGAACCCAATAACCGGCTTCAGGGGTCACCAAACCTTGAGCGATGGCGAAAAGACTACCGCCCAAGCCCGCCAGAAAACCTGAAAAGAGATACCCCATCCAGAAGACGTGTTTGGCGGAAATGCCTAAATACTCAAGACGCGTCTCATTCGTCTTGATGGCCGCCAACGCCTGTCCTGGAGCGGAATTAAAGTAACGTTGAGCCAGAAAGCCGCAGATCAGTGCGGACGATAGAGCCACGTACAGCAGCGTCGTTTCGAACGCATCGCGTTCGAGGACGAAGCCCGCGAACTGCGGCCGGCTGAAGGATAGGCCGTCGGTGCCGCCCGTGACGGTGGTGAACTTGCTGATAATGGAGTAAAGCACCATTGAAAAGGCCAAATTGAGCATGCCGAAAAAAATGCCACGATAACGGACGATAAACAATCCCAACAGAGTACTGAACAGGGTGGCGGCCATGGTCGCCAGGCCGATCAGCAGCAACCCGTCGAGTTGATACGCGCGGGCGAGAAACACGACCGTGTAGCCGGCGGCACAGCTGTACATAGCATGGCCAAAGGATACCTGGCCGGCCCGAATCAGCACAATGACCCCGAGAACGGCCAAGCCGTTGCAGAGCGAAAATATGACCGGCGTTTTCAGCCACGGAAACGAATGCGCAATGATGATGGTCAGAGCCATGAATGCTACGGTGACCAGTCGAATGAACATCATATTCTCCTCATGCTGGTTGCAGCGAAAAGACCTTCGGGACGGACCAGCAGAACCAGCACCATAATGATGTAGGGAGTCAACACAGCCAGTTCGGGCATCAGATAGACAGCGAAAGACCGACTGAGACCGATCAGACATGCCGCCAAGGCCGCCCCGCCCAGCTGGCCGAGGCCGGCGATGGCGATGACGGCAAAAGACTGAACAATCATGTCGGCGCCGACCCCCGGCAGCAGAGCGGTGCTGGGTGAGGCGAGGGCACCGCCCAGCGTTCCCAGGCCGGCCCCGATGACAAATGTCAAAAGCGATACGAGTTTCGCGTTAACGCCCATCGCCGTCGCCACTTCCCGATGAAAGGTCATTGCAATAACTTCCCGACCCAGCCAGGTCTTTGTCAGAAAGTAACGCAGGCCGTAGTACGCCACGGCCGCAACCACGGGAAGCACGATCATCTGGTAGTTGGTGTACGTGATGCCCAGGACGTCCGTATTGCCGAACTGGTCCATGACATTGGAGACAAAATAGGGCTGGGTGCCCCAGACCAGCCGCTGCACATCCTCAAGGATCATGAAGGCCGCAAAGGTTACCAACAGCTGCAAAACATGCTCCTTGCCGAGAATCCGGCGCAGCAGCCCGACTTCAAAGATGATTCCCAGCAAAGGTCCGATCAGGATCGCCGCCAAGAAGAGCGCCGGCAGATAGAGTGCCGGCGACAGGCCAAACTTGTCGATGGCCAGCCCGAGCGTCGCCGCCACATATCCTCCGATCGCATACAGGCTGCCGTGGGCGACGTTCAGAATTCCCATGACCCCGAATATCAGGGTCAGGCCAAGAGCGACCATAAATAGCAGGGCGGCGGCGGAAAGCCCGTCAAGCGTCGCCAGAATGAACATCTCTGTGGTCATGAAAGCTCCCTCCGTTGGCCATGACAGCGCCTCTGCTCTCTCCTCCGCTATGCAAAGAGAGAGAGAGCAGCGGTCTGCCTGCCAGTCGGATGCCTATTTCGTGTACTTGTAGGTTTTGAATTCCTTTTTAAGGATTTCCGGTGAGATCTTTTTGACATACTCAGGTGATTTCAGGCCGACCGGAGTTGCGACCACATCGGCGGGAATAAACATCATGTTGTCCATAACCGGGAAGGGGTACTCGGGCACCTTCTTGGTGATGCCATACATTTGATCTTCCAATCCCTGCCCGTCCTCGCGAATCTTGATGGAACGGCCGAATCCCTTGAATTCAAGACCCTTCATGGCCGCCGCGGCCTGCTCGATCGTCGGCCATTTGCCGCCGTTGGCCTTGATCGCTTTCTCGTAGGCGGCCTTAAGGGCGATGACGGACTGGACCGCATGGTAGGAAGGATAGATCGGGTACGCGCCGGTCTTTTCGCGGAATTTCTTGACGAAGGCGACATGCTCTGGATCACTCTTGGTTTCAGGATGCAGGAAATAGTGGTCCCCTCGGCCGGCGGCAATGACGCCGTCCGGTATGGCATCGCCGACTCGTTCCATCGAGCTTTCAAGCAAGGGCATGACGAAAGTAGAGCTTTTGAGCAGGCCGCGCTGGGATGCCTGGCGGATGAAGGTGTCCAGATCGCCGCCCCAGGAGGTGGTCAGGATGACATCCGGCTTGAGCGCCTGCAGCCGGCTGATTTCGGCCGAGAAATCGCTGGCGCCGAACTTGGGGAAGAGTTCCGCTACCACCTTGACATCGGGTTTCAACGCTTTCAGGGTGTTGCTAAAGATTTCCCAGGAATCGCGGCCCCAGGCATAATCCTGATTCACCACGGCGACGGTCTTAAAGTCGGGCTTGGTCTTGAGAAGGTAGATGACGGCGGCGACCATCTCGATCGTCGCATTGGCCTGGGTGCGGAAAACATAATTAAATTTGGCATCCTCCAGGACCCTTTCCGTGCTGCAGTCCCACATGACGTTCAAGATCTTGAGGTCCTCCGCGACCGGAGCGAGCGCCAGGCAATGGCCGCTGGAGATTGCCGCCAGCATGACTCGAATCCCCATTTCCTGATTGGCGCGGCGATACTCCGACAGCAGGCCGCTGGTCCCAACGCCCTCATCGATGAAGAACGGCGCGATCTTTACGCCGTCGATGCCGCCTTTGGCGTTGATTTCTTCGATCATAATGTCGAAGGCCGCCTTGCCCGGGACCCCGAAGACCGACGCCGGGCCGGTCAGATAAGTCGTGATCCCGACCTTGAGTTCAGCGGGCTTCTCCTGGGCCAGACCCAACTGCGTGCAAAGGACAAGGGCAACTATCATGCTCGCGACGATTCCGATCTTCCATCTGACCTGTTTCATGACTTCCTCCTTTGTTGAAACGTTGACTGCGGTTTGGCTACTATTCGGCTTTTTCATTCCCGCAAAACAGGATACGTCCAGGAGGCGGGTATGGGGAAACGGTTGAGGCGAAGGCCGAACGGCTTGGTCGATAGCTGTTTCTACTTGGGCATCAGTTTTTCGGGAATCGCTATTCCTTTTTCCTTGTAGTACTTCACCGCGCCGGGATGCAGCGGAATCGGACTGTGGACGACCGCTTCGGCCTGAACTTCTTTGGCGGATTTGTGCGCGGCGATCAGGATGTCGACGTTTTCGTAAGTTTTCTTGACGACTTCGTACACGAAATCATCCGGTGCATCCTGGTGCACGACCATGAAGTTCCATACGGTCACGGTGGGAAGGTCGACGTCCTGGTTGGCCTTGTAAGTCCCTTTGGGGATCACCCCCGGCGACAGA
>JALOPB010000317.1 GCA_025454115.1 Desulfobacterales bacterium
CATCATCGGCCTCGTGATGAGCTGCTTCCATATCTGGGTTCTCACCATCCGCGCCATCGACCCTTGGTATTTTCGCACGATGCACGTGGTCTTTGCGGGAGTTTTGTTGTTTGCCCTGGTGCCCGGTTGGAAGACGAAACGAATGGACCGGATCCCGATTGTCGACATCATCTTCATGCTGTTCCTGGTGGCGCCGGCGGCTTACATATTCATCAATTTCGACGAGTGGATCTACCGCGTGGGAGTGGTTCCGGAGACATGGGACTTCGTTTTCTCGCTGATGTTCGTTGTCGCCGTGTGGGAGATGGCCCGGCGGGCTTCCGGATGGCCGCTCGCCATTCTGGCGGCGCTCTTCGTTCTCTACGGCCACTTCGGCAATTACATGCCCGGCCTCTTTTACCACAGGGGGTACGGGTGGGAGCGGATGATCACTTATCTTTTCAGCCTGGACGGCATCCTCGGGCTGCCCGTTCTGGCATCGGCGCACTATATCTTCCTGTTCGTCCTGTTCGGCGCTTTCGTGGATTCCTCCGGCGCCGGAAGGTTCTTTGTGGATTTTGCACGCTGCGTCGCCGGCCGTGCCAGAGGCGGACCCGCCAAAGTTTCCATCGTGTCCAGCGCACTGATCGGCACCGCCTCCGGTTCGTCGGTAGCCAACGTGGTGGTGGACGGGGTTTTGAACATTCCCTTGATGAAAGCCAGCGGGTTCCGCGGGCCGATCGCCGGCGCCATCGAAGCCATGAACTCCACCGGCGGCCAGATCGTTCCGCCGGTCATGGGTGCAGGCGCTTTTCTGATGGCGGAGATCCTGGGGGTCCCCTATTCCAAGGTTGCCTTGGCGGCCGTAATCCCGGCTTTCTTTTATTACGGCGCCGCCTATTTCATGATCGACTTCTATTCCGCCTCGATCGGATTGAAAGGTCTTACGAAGGAGGAGCTGCCGATATTCCACAAAATCATGCTGGATAAAGGCTACCTGCTCATCCCGATCATCGTCCTGCTCATCTGTCTGATGGTGTTGATGTATTCCCCTTACCTCTCCGCCATGGCCGGCATCGTTTCATTGATCGTCGTGAGCTGGGTGCAGAGCGCGACCCGCCTCGGCCCCAAAAAGATTCTCGACATCCTTTCCAAGGGCGCGCGGGGATCCATGGAAATCGCCGCCACCTGCGCCGCAGCCGGCATCATCGTGGGGATCCTGACCCAGACCGGACTGGGGACCAAGTTCGCCATGATCATCTTCAACTACTCCGGCGGCAACCTCATCCTCGCCATGATATTCACCATGCTGATCGCGATGGTTCTGGGCATGGGCATGCCCACGACCGCCGCCTACGCCATCTGTGCCTCGGTTTTGGCGCCGGCCCTGATCCAGATGAATGTCCCGGAGCTTGCCGCCCATCTGTTCATCTTCTATTTCGCGTGTCTCTCGGCCCTCACCCCGCCGGTGGCACTGGCCTCGTTTGCAGCCGCCGCCATCGCCAACGCCAAAACCTGGGAGGTCGGTTGGCAGGGCATGCGGTTTGCGATTGCCGGCTTCCTGATTCCTTACATGTTCGTGCTCGGGCCGGCCATGGTGCTGGAAGGCACGGCTTTTGAAATCGTTATGGTCGTCATCACCGGCACCATAGGGGTCATCGCCCTGGCCGCCTCGGTGCAGAACTGGCTGCTGGCTCGCTGCGCCGTTTGGGAACGCATCGCCTTGTTCGTAGCGGCAATTACGCTGATCAAACCGGGCTGGGTCACGGACCTGATCGGTGCGGTCATCATGGCCATCATCGTTGCCCTGCAGCTGGCGCGCAGGAAAACCGCCAAGGCAACGGCTTAGCCTGCTTCCTTTACCCCAAAAAATCCGGGGAGGCTGATAAAAGGACCAGCCTCCCCGGGTTTTTTTCTTTGAACCCTTGCCCCCTGAACCCCTGAATCTGTTGGTTACCTCCCCTGCCACCACCGGAAGATCCGGTAGTCGTCCAGCATTCTCGGCTCTTTCTTCACGAAAGCCAGCGGCGGAATCAGGTTGAGATCCTTGATGTCGCGCACCGACGTGGAGTGCACCAGCGCATTCAGGCTGGAGAGCATCGTGGCCGCCATGCGCGCCCGGGTGTCCGCGTCGGCCGTTGCGCTGTGAGGCGTGAAAATGAACCGCAGGTCCGGCCGCTCGGAGTTGATCGCGCGGAACCGCTCCAGCACGCCCACCGGAAGCGGCTCATCCTCGTACACATCGAAGGCCAGGTGAACGGCGATCTCCTTGTTTTTAAGCAGACGGATGAGGGCTTCAAAGTCGATAATGGCGCCGCGCGCCGTGTTCACCAGCAGCGCCCGCGGCCGCATCAGCCGCAGCAGGCGCTCGCCGACAAAATGCCGGGTGCTGTCGTCCAGGGGGATGTGAATCGAAATGATGTCCGCGACCTTGAAGAGCTGTTCGACATCCTCGTAGTAGTTGAGGTTCGGGTAGTTTTCTTCCATTTCGGCGCTTTGGAAGATGTCGTGATAGCCGATGTGGATGCCCCAAGGCGCCACGCGTCGCACCACCTCACGTCCGATCTCTCCCAGACCGAGAATGCCGTAGGTCAAATTCTCGGTGTTCTTGGTGATGTGGCGGTCCAGGTCCCACCGTTCCCCCGGCTGCCACTGCCCGCTCCAGACGTAATGATTGAGACCGGTGATGTTCCGCAGGTTGGCCAGAATCAATGACACCGTGTAATCGGCGATGGTGCCGGCCAGCACCCCGGGCGTGTTGGTGACGATCACGCCGGGGTGCAGGTGGATGTGGTTCCAGCCCACGTTGCTGGTGCTGACGGCCTTGACGCTTGGAATGGAAACGATGCGCTCGGTGATCTGGTGGCCGATGTGGCAACCGATGAAATCCGCCTGGCTGCGCTCGACGGCCTGACAGATATCGTCCTCGTCCGGAAACCGGCTGTCCGCCACGATGACGTTGGCGGCGGTGTTCAGGTTGCTCCACACCTTGTTGATCAGGAATTTGTATTTGACGGAGACCCTGGGATTGTCGGCAATCTCCCGGAACACCGGCGATGCCAGGTATACGTTTGGGGTTGAGTTCACGGGATGTTCCCTCCTTTTAATTGGGCCACTTCCGAATAACCCGATTCTCGCAGTTCAGAACGCTGATGGACACGCCGTGATCGCCGTCCAGGCGATGCGTGGCACAGCTGATTCACGGGTCGTAGGCGCGCACCGCCATTTCGATCCGGTTCAGGATCCCGTTTCACACTCAGGTTCATGGGCCCTAGATTGTGGGTGGTGCCCACGATCATATTGGCGCGCGTGACCAGTCCGTTCTCGTCCGTGGAGTAGTCATGGATGAGGGTTCCGCGCGGCGCTTCGACGCTTCCAACCCCGCGCCCAGCCTTGGGTTCGACCTTGGCGCGCACGTTCGGATCCGTGATCTCGGGATCCTCCAAAATCTCGATCGCCCGTTCGCAGGCATAAACCTCTTCGATCAGTCGGGCGTAATGGTAGAGCAGGGTCGCCTGAGCCGGCCGGCCGAAGAGCGCGCGGAACTCCTCCAACTCGGCCTGGGCCCGCGGCGTCGCCATCCGATCAGCCACGTTGATCCGGGCGAGCGTGTTGGCCCGGTAGATCCCCTTGGGATGGTCTACGTCCAGCGCGAACCCCTCGTTCCACGTGCGCGCGTAAGGGAACTTCCCGTAGGACCAGGGCTCCACGTGCTCGCCGAGGTAGTCGGCGTAGTCCTGGGCATCGAAGTCGGCGTATGTGCCGTCGGCCTTCATCAGGCGGAGCTGGCCGTCGTAGAGGTTGTGGGCGCCGGTCTCATCCACGGTGCCGATGAACCCGGTGGTGACCACCCCGAGGGTCTTGATGGCGTCCATATATTTGGGAAAGACGTTCTTCTTGGCGAAGTCGATGGTGAAGAGCGCGAAATCCAGGACTTGCCTCATCTTGGCGAGGATGTCCTGGCGCTCCTCCTCCAGCATGGGCTTGCAGAACCCGCCCGGCACGCCCGCGATGGGATGGATGGTTTTGCGCGAGAACTTGTCCAGGATCATTTTGACCAGATAGCGCATCTTGACCACCTGGGTGGCCAGCTCGGGATTGGCCTTGGCGATGCCGACCACGTTCCGCACGGCGTAATCGGCGTCCGGGCCGATGACGAAGTCGGGCGCCGCCAGAAAATAGAAGTGCAGCAGCTTGTCTTCGGCATGCGCGATGGTCTGCATCAGCTCGCGCAGCTTGTGGCCGGCCGGCGGCGGCACGACGCCGAAGCAGCGGTCGACCGCCTTGTTGGAGGCCAGGTGATGCATCCAGGGGCAGATGCCGCAGATCCGGCAGACGATGTCCGGCAGCTCCTCCGCCGGTTTGCCTTCGACGAATTTCTCGAACCCCCGCAGGGACATGTGACTCATATCAGCTCGATCTCCTTTCGTGGATCGCCGGTTTGAGCAGCGAATGCGCCCCTGAAAAACGCAGCAGCAGGGAACGGTTGGGTATGGATTTGATGTCGATGCCGTTGGAGGCCAGCGCGTTCAGCATGTCTAGCAGCTGGTTGCCCTCGTGCCGCACAGGGCCCGAGCAGCCGCGGCAGGGCACCCGGGCCGAGATGCAGCGCGGGGTGACGGCGTCCCCCCCGCAGCCAGCGCGCGTGACCGGCCCCATGCACAGCAGGCCCTGCTCCAGCAGGCAGCGCATCTGGTTGAGCGGCTCGTCCGCCGCCTGGTAATGCGGCGCCTGCAGAAAGCGGCGCACCTGTTTGAGCTCGCCCTTGCCCTTGCGCACGGTCGGGCAGGTGTCGCACACGCTTTTCGTAGGCACGTTCAGCGGCTGGCCTTTTACCAGCGCGACCAGGGCGTTGAAGACCTGGTCGGGATGCGGCGGGCAGCCCGGCAGGTAGATGTCGACCTTTATCTTCTCGTCGACCGCATAGCAGGACTCCAGGAGCGGCGGGATCCCCTCTGCCGGGAAGGCCGCCGGCCGGTCGGTGGTCTCGGTGCTGTAGACGCGCTCCATCATCTCCGTCGGGGTCCAGGAGTTGGCGAGCGATGGAATCCCGCCGTGGGTGGCGCAGGTCCCGAGTGCGATGATGAGCTTGCACTTCCTGCGCATCTCCTGAGCCACCTCCAGGTGCTCCTCATTGCGGATGCCGCCGCTGATGAGTCCGACGTCGGCCTCCGGCAGCGACAGATGCTTCTGGTCCCCTCGTTGCCCGAAATACTTGCTGTCCACCAGGGCCGGGAGATGGACGATGTCGGCCACCTGCAGCACATCCAGCAGCCGCTCGCCCATATCGATGATCGAGATCTCGCAGCCCGAGCACGAATTCAACCATTCACTAGCAACACGTACACCCATAAGCTTCCTCCCGTCTCTCGAAGTGGCTACCTATCCTTTCACCTGCACGGCCTTGGATCCTAGCTGCCGGCGGTTCTGTTGCGCCGCCTGGCGCTTCTTAGTCGACCACGACCGCACCTTGGCCAGGGCCTGAGTGGCGAAGTTGGGGTTCATTTTTACGCTGAATTCCTCCAGCATTGCCGCACCTTTGGCGTCGGCAAAGGCCGCCCGGCCCAGCGGAGAACGGATGAGGACGGTCGTCCAGCCCTCCTCCGCACCAATTCCGCCGAAGGCGATGTCGGCGAACTCGGCCGCATAATCCGAGCAGAAGCGGCAGGCGTAGCGCCGCACGGACTGCAGGTCGTCGAGCGCAATCGATTTGACCTCGCCGGACTTCAGGTGCACCAAGAAATCGTCCTTGATATTGACCTTGCGGACGTCCTCCCAGCTGAACCCGCCCGCAGCCGCCAGACCGCGGCGCTGGTCCTCGCCGAAGGTGAAGTTGCCGGAACAGAAGAGCCCCAAACAAAGCTGGACGGATTCCGAAGGCACCAGCCCGAGCGTCTGCATGCGGCGTACGGACTTGATCTGGCAGGGAGTGCCCACCAGAGCGACCCGCCGCAGGCCTTTCTTGATCATCGGATCGAATTCTTCGATCGACGAATACAACAGGTACTGATCGCCGAAGCTCTTCATGCCGTGGGAGGTATCGAAGAAAAACCCCGCGGCATCCTTGATTTCTTCGCTGGATGTAGCCAGGGCCGGCCGGCGCTGGAAGGGACCGACCTGCTTGGTCACGATGGCGCCGTCGATGCGGCCGCGCTCCAGCAGGTGCACGAGCAGGGCCGTCACCACCCCCCCGTCCGTGGCGTTCCGGCGCACGGCCGGGTCGCCGGCCCGGGCCACGGTGGTCTCGATGACGCGGCCGATCGGCGCCACCCAGCCCGCCTGCTCGCGGGTTTCCGTCTCGAGCTCGTCGATTTCCGGGCAGATCGCATGGCACAGCCCGCACTCGATGCATTTCTCAATGGCCCCGTAGCGCGGCTTGCCGTCCGGATCGAGCTCGAGAGCCCCGTAATTGACGGCGCTGCAGAACGTGACGCACCCCCCGCAGCGATGGCACAGCCCCGGCTTCTGAACGTCCTGGATGAGATTGAAAAACGTCTTCATATCGCCTCCTCTCGCGCAGGCCCTTAAAGCCCGACTTCGGCCAGATCCGGCCCCAGGTAGGCCCGTTCGTTTTCACCCAGGCATCCCATCGCCAAGCAGATGAGCGTCCACAAATGCACGGTGTGCCAACCGCCGTTGGAGTGTTCGCTCAGGTCGTGGATCTGGGAGTGGCAGTTGTGGCAGGGTGCGATGCAGTAAGACGCCCCGGTGGCGAGGATCTGGTCCGTCTTGAGCTGGCCGAAACTGCGCCGCCCCTCGGTGTATCCCGCCTGCAGCGCTCCGCCGCCACCGCCGCAGCAGTAGTTGTTGGAGCGGTTGGGGGTCATGTCGATGAAGTTCTCTTCCCCCACCACGCGCTTGACCACGAAGCGTAGGTCCTCGGCATAGGCGTCGCCGTACGTCTTGCGCACCTGGTTGCAGGGGTCCTGGACCGTGAACTTGACCTTCAGGTCCTTGTTCCAGTCGGAGTTGACCTTGAGTTTGCCCTCGCGGATCCATTGCGCGTAGAGCTGGACGATCGTGGTGATTTCGAACTTGTGGGGGATGTTGTATTTTTGCAGTCCGGCCCGGACTGCGAAGAGTTCATGCCCTCACTCCGTGTTGACCCAGTGCTTGCACCCCAGGTCGTCCACGGCCCTGGCCTTGATGCGCACGATGCGCTCCCAGTTCTCGTCATCCGCCAGGAACATGCAGTAGTTCTCGGCGCCCCAGCCCTTGGTGCCGTAAGTCCAGTCGGCCCCCACCATGTGCAGGATTTTCCAAAGCGGCACCATCTCGTCCGGCTCGGTGACGGGCTCGCGCGAGTTCTGGTTAACGAAGTACATGGCGCCCGATTTGTTGATCGGCGCCTCCAAATTCTCCCAGCCGGGCTGGTTGGCGCGGACCTCCTCCAGGACGTCCTCGACCACAAAGCGGAAATCCTCCTCCGAGGCGCCCATGGCGCTGCAGGTCTCGTGTTTGAGGGCCATGTCACAGGAGGCGCGGATGCCCTTGGGCCGCTCGTCCCGTGGCCAGCTCTTGCGAGCGTGGTAGACCAGTTGCGGGATGTCGATCTTCATGGGGCAGACGTACAGGCAGCGCCAGCACAGGGTGCAGTTCCACACCCATTCGGTCTTGAGGATTTCGTCGTCCAATCCCATCGATGCCATCCGCAAAAACTTGCGCGGGTCCATGCCGGCCAGGCCGGTGGCGGGGCAGCCCGAGGAACAGGCGCCGCAGGTCAGACAGGCGTTCAAGTTGCCCCCGTCCGGCAGAAGCTGCATGACCTTGTCTTTGAAAAGGCTCTTCTTCTGTTTTCCAAGTTTGACCGATCGCATGCTCATGGGCTCACCTCGCTTGTGCGGCCGCTGGGGCCGCCGGAGCGGCGGCCTGGCGACGGGGGATGGGGTTCGGTCCGATGCGCCGGATCCGCTCCGTGAATTTCGTCACCACTTCGGCAAACCGTGGCGCTTCGGCCGAGGACACCCATTCGATTCCAAATCGGTCCGGGTCGATGCCCTGAACCTCCAAAACGATGCGGGTCGCTTCGCTGCGATTCAATGCCTTCTGATTACCGTCCAGGTAATGGCATTCGCCGAGATGTCAGCCCATCACCAGCACCCCGTCGGCCCCCCGGTTGAAGGCTTCGAGTACGAGGTCCGGGTGGACCATGCCGGTGCACATCACCCGTACGGCGCGCATGTTAGGCGGGTACTGCAGTCGCGACACCCCGGCCAGATCGCCGCCGGCATATTTTCACTCATTTCGCGCGTCTCCTTATTGTTTGCCTAAAAACGATTTGTTTGCGCAGCTATTTCAATGACCGATGAGTGCTTCATCCGTCTCTAACAATTGGTTCAAATGGCGTTGCCCAAAGCTCCAGCTTCAAGGCGGGCGAACGTCGTGTTGCGAGGCGTACTTCCGGTACGCCGCAGCAACCGCGACGCGAAGCCCAACGCTGAAGATGGGCTTTCGGAAACGCCATCAGGCGGCTTCCTCCAGGGCAGCGGCGACCTGCGCCCTCAGCTGATCCAGCGTGAACCCGTGCACGTAAACGCCCCCCTTCGGGCAGGTCGCAGCGCACAGCCCGCAGCCTTTGCACAGCGCCGGGCACCTCTTCAAGCTTGATGGCGCGATACGGACAGACATCCAGACACAAGGCACAGCCGTCGCACTGGTCGGTGACGAAGCTCTTGATGGCGTCCAGGGTCATCTCGGTCTGCGAGAGGATGGTGGCCGCCCGGGCGGCGGCGGCCTTGGCCTGGGCGATGGTTTCGTTGAGCGGCTTGGGGTAGTTGCACAGCCCGGCGACGAACAGGCCGTCCACCGCCATGTCCACCGGCCGC
>JALOPB010000318.1 GCA_025454115.1 Desulfobacterales bacterium
GGTCGGCATGGGCGAGGATTTCCAGGGGGTGATCGACCTCGTGCGCATGCAGCAGATCCGTTGGGACGAATCCTCGCTGGGCATTCTCTTCACGAGCGGGCCGATTCCGGCGGAGTCGGCCGACCAGGCGGCCGAGCACCGCGAGCGCTTGATCGAAACGGTGGCCGAACAGGACGATGCGTTGATGGAAGCGTTCGTAGCCGAAACGCCGATCGAGGAGGCTCAGCTGCTGGCCGCCATCCGCCGCGCCACCATTCAACTCAAGCTGGTACCGGTCTTGTGCGGCTCGGCGCTAAAAAACAAGGGTATCCAGCCGCTGCTGGATGCCGTGACCCAATTTCTGCCCAGTCCGGCGGACATCCCGCCGGCGCGAGGAATGCATCCTGAAACCGGCGAGGCGATCGACTGCCATCCCAAAGATACTGATCCCCTGGCTGCGTTGATCTTCAAGGTCTCCATGATGGAAGGCCGCAAACTATGTTTTGCGCGGGTCTACAGCGGACGGCTTAAGGCCGGCAGCGACCTCTACAACCCCACGCTCAAACGCAAGGAGAAGGTTGCGCGTATCCTGCTCATGCACGCCAACAAGCGCGAACGCATCGAGGAATCCGGCGCGGGCAGCATCGTCGGCGTGATCGGCCTCAAAGATGCCTCTACCGGTGACACGCTCTGCACCGCCGAGCACCCGGTGCTGCTTGAGAAAATCGAATCCTACGAACCGGTCATCTCGATCGCCATCGAACCCAAAACCCACGGCGATCAGGAAAAAATGGACGAGGTCCTCGAAAAATTCACAGCGGAAGACCCGACCCTGCGGGTCCGCAAGGACGAAGACACCGGCCAGACGATCCTATCGGGGATGGGCGAGTTGCACCTTGAAATCATCACCAGCCGCATGCAGCGGGAGTTCAACACCAATGTCAACGTCGGCAAGCCCCAAGTCGTCTATCGAGAAGCGATCAATGGCCCGGCTCAGGCCGCTTCCGTTTTCGACCGGGAAATCGCCGGCCAGCGGCATTTTGCCGAGGTCAGCTTGAAGGTGGCCCCGCGGCCGCGCGGTGCGGGATCCGAATTCGTTTCCAGCGTTCCGGTCGAAACCTTACCGGCCGCTTTCGCTGACGCCATCCGCAAAGGCGCCTTTGGGCGCACTGGAAAGCGGCCCGGTTTCCGGCTATCCGGCGGTGGATGTGGAAATCCGTCTGGCCGGTGCCGCTCCGAAAGACACCAGCACCGAGCTCGCCTTTACAGTGGCCGCCTCCATGGCCTGCAAGGAGGCGTTGTCCCGGGGCAATCCGTTTCTGCTTGAGCCGATCATGACCGCAGAGATACTGGTTCCCGAAGCGTTTCTGGGAGAAGTGATCGGCGACCTCAATGCCCGCAGCGGCAAGATCGAATCCATCGAGCACAAGCTGGGGGTGCAGGTCATCACCGCGACCGTTCCGCTTTCACGGATGTTCGGCTACTCGACCGCCTTGCGCTCCGCCACCCAGGGGCGGGGGACGTTCTCGATGCACTTCAAACGCTTCGACCGTCCATGAAAAACGGCTTCATTAGAAGCCGTTTTTTATTTTTACCACAAGCTCATCTTGGCAGGCCCCCAAAATGTTTATGCTTCGACGACTTCGCCAAAAAGCCAAGATCAAGGCGCGCGAATCTCGCGGCGCAAGGCGTACTTTCCGTACGCCGCAGCGCCAGCGAGATAAAGCGCAACGCCGAGATTGGTTTTTTGGCGAAGTCGTCAGCCTTCCAGGGCTTTTTTCTCCGCCTTGATCTCCTCCTCCACCTGCTTCAACAGCCGCTCGGCCCGCTCGCGCTTTTCGGGCGCGTCGCTAGTGCGCAGAGACTGTTTGAACTGGGTAGCAGCTGTTTTAAAGTCCCGCGCCCGCAAGTGGTAGATGCCCAGGTAGTAGTGCGCATCGGCGAGGGCGCCTTGTTGCCCGAGGTTTTGGCCTAAGAAATAATAGGCGTCGCGGTAGTCCGGCGTTTTCTGTATCACGGCGGTGTAAAGGGCAACCGCCTCCGCCGAGCGACCAAGCTCCTGCTGGGTGCGGCCCATATAGAACAGTGTATCGGGATCCTCCGGAATCATGCTCCGGGCGCTGTCCAACGCGCTCAACGCCGCATCCAGCTGCCCGCCGAAAAAATAGACTTTGCCGAGATCGCGCAGCATGTAAGGGTTGAATGCGTTGCGGGCGAGCACGGCCTTGAGCTCGACGATTGCTTCGGTGGTCCGGTTGGACCGGGCCAGCACCAGCCCGTAACGGTAGCGCGCCAGCGTGTTCCCCGGCTCGCGCTGCAGGATCTGCTCCAAGCGGCCCAGTTCGGAGCTCACGTCGTTGTACTCCACCATCAAGCGGGTCAGAATCCGTTCGAACTCGGCCGGATTGACTTTCTGCATCGGGGGGCGCTGGCCGCGGTGGTCATCGATCCAGGAGCCCACGTAGGCGATACGATCTTCGATGGCTGGGTGGGTCATCATGTAAGTGGGTACCTGCTCCTTGCTGAACCATTGTTTGCTGCGAATTTTTTTCAGGACTTTCAGCAGCCCCTCGGTGCCGTATCCGGCATCCGTCAGGAATTTGAGTCCGAGCTGATCGGCCTGCATTTCGTTTTCGCGGCTGAAGGCGAGTTGAGCTGTCGCCCCGGTGGCCGCCGACCCCAGGGTCATCGCGCTCGCCGCCGCCGCCGAGCCGCCGGCCGCTCCGAGCAAAATTCCAGCGGCCATTCCGGCCAGCTGTGCCCAGCCGACTTTCTTGGCCAGTTCGATCTTTTGGGAAATGTGCCGGCAGTACACGTGCGCAATTTCATGGCCGAGGATACCGGCCAGTTCGTCTTCGCCGTCCATGGCCTCCAGCAGCCCGCTGTAAATGAAGATATGGCCCGCCGGCGTGGCAAACGCGTTATACATATCCTCGTTGACGACGTAAAACCGGTAACGGAACGGCTGTTCCGGCATCACCGACAGAATGCGTTTGCCCACCCGGTTGACATAGGCGGTAACGTAGGGATCATCGACCACGGGCAGTTTCTTGAAAATGATCCGCAGCATTTCAGCCGAAAGCTCTTCCTCTTCTCCGATGGTGATGGCCTGCCCTGGAATCGGCAATACCAGCTCTGCGAAAAAAACCAGTGCCAGGATCCATGTGGTACATCGCTGACGGCAACAAGTTGTCATCGGGTTGTTTCCTCAACGCCGGGATGGTCCGTCGACCCTGCCCGCCGCGCCGGCAGGCCTGACTTCGGAAGTGAGGGAAGATGAGGTGCACCGCGCAGAGCCGGCCGACACCGCATGCGAGGGGTGAATCGATCGGAGTTATGGCTGTTTTGACCGACTATCTCACATTTTGTGGTTCTTTTCAAAGAATCAATTTTGTGCTAAACCCCGATTCATGGCGAAAGTCGTATGCATAGCCAACCAAAAGGGCGGTGTGGGCAAAACGACCACCGCGGTCAATCTGTCGGCGTCGTTGGGGGTTTTTGAAAAGCCCACCCTTTTGGTGGATTGCGACCCGCAGGCCAATGCCACGTCCGGACTGGGGATCGACAAAACCCGCCTGACAAGCACCCTTTACGATGGGCTCCTCGGCCGGGCAGACGCCGATGCGCTGCTGTGCGACAGCGCCATCGCTTCGTTAAAAGTCATTCCGTCCAATGTTCAGCTGATCGGATTCGAGGTCGAAATGATGTCCGAACCCGGGCGCGAACAGGCCCTGAAACGGCTCATCGGCCCGATGTGCGAACGGTTCGAGTACATCATCCTCGACTGCCCGCCGTCGCTCAGTCTGCTGACCGTGAACGCGCTCACAGCCGCTGACTCACTGCTCATTCCCCTGCAATGCGAATTTTACGCCCTGGAGGGGCTCGGCCAGCTGCTGCAGACCGTCAAACGCATTAAGCGTTCACTCAACCCTGGGCTCAACATCGCCGGAATCCTGCTGACCATGTTCGACCGCCGCACCAACCTGTCTCATCAGGTAGCGGAAGAAGCCGAAAAATTCTTCAAGGGGCTCGTATTTCAGACCGCAATCCCCCGCAACATCCGCCTGGGAGAAGCCCCCAGCTTCGGCAAGCCGATCATCCTCTACGATGCCGCCTCCCCCGGCGCCCAGAGCTATGTGGAGCTGGCCAAAGAATTCATGAACCATTGCAGGGTCAGCTCTGAATTACTAAGGTAAGCCATGGATAAACCGTTGTCATCTCAAGATCCATCCACCAAACGCCGGAAACTCGCACTGGGCCGAGGGCTGGAGGCGTTGATCCCCGACGCCGACCCCGGCACCGACGCCGCTCCTGGCGATTATTTTCTTTGCGACATCCAGCTCATTCGCCCCAACCGTTTTCAGCCCCGCCGCCAGTTTGCGGAAACAGAATTGGAGGAGCTGACCGAATCGATCAGGGGGCAGGGCATTCTGCAGCCGTTGATGGTGCGAAAGGTCGACTCCGGCTTCGAGTTGGTCGCCGGCGAGCGCCGCCTCCGCGCCGCGCGCCGCGCCGGGCTGAACACGGTCCCGGTAGTGGTACGGTCGGTCAGCGACGATCAGCTGCTGGAAATGTCTCTGGTGGAGAACATTCAGCGGGCGGACCTGAACCCCATGGAAGAAGCCGAGGCCTACCACCGCCTCATCCACCAGTTCAATCTCACCCAGGACCAGGCCGCGGCACGGGTGGGGAAAAGCCGATCGGCCGTAGCCAACTTTTTGAGGCTGCGCCAGCTGCCGGAGCCGATTCAAGCCAGCATCGTCGAAGGCACTCTCAGCATGGGCCACGCGCGCGCCCTGCTCGGTGCCGATAGCTCAGCCCTGCAGTTGACGGCCTGGCGGGCCGTCGTCGCCAAGGGCATGTCCGTACGCGAGACCGAAGAGATGATCCGGCGCCTGAAGTCTGAGAAAAAAGCGCCGCGGGTCAGCCTGAAAAGCTCGGAAGCGACCTACTTGACCAGCCTCTCCGAAGAGCTCTCCCGCCACCTGGGCACCAAGGTGACCATCCGCAAGTCCGGCCGGCAGGGCCGCCTCGAAATCGAGTTCTACAGCAAAACCTGGTGCGCCAGTCCAAAGAGTTGAGTCGGCTCGACCGGATGGATATCGCCCGGGGCCGCGAGGCCCTGATCGAGAAACTCGCGACCTACCGCCGGTTCAAACCGCACCGCATGACCGTAGTATTCGACGGGGCCGGCGC
>JALOPB010000319.1 GCA_025454115.1 Desulfobacterales bacterium
CTGCTGTCGGTCACCGAGTCCTTCCGGATGGAATACGGTGACGGGCTCGTGCTGGTCAGCGCCTTTTTCTGGAGCCTGCAGGTGCTCCTGGTGGCCTGGATGTCTCCACGCACCCGGCCGGTGGGACTGGCCTTTTATCAGTTTTCGGTTTGCGCGGTCCTATCCCTGATGACCGCCGTTCTTTTCGAAACGCTTGAATGGGCGGGCGTGGTCGCTGCGGCCGTGCCGATTTTTTACGGCGGGGTGCTGTCGGTCGGAGTGGCGTATACGCTGCAAGTCGTGGCGCAGCGCGACGCCCATCCGGCGCACGCCTCGATCCTGATGAGCCTGGAGGCGGTCTTTGCCGCTTTCGGCGGCTGGATGCTGCTGGGCGAGACCTTGAGCCTGCGGGGGCTTGTCGGCTGCGGGACGATGCTGGCGGGGATGCTCCTGTCGCAGTTGTGGGGGTTGAGAAGATGACGGCTTCGTGAGAAACCCAACTTCGGCGCTGCGCTTCGTTTCGCGGTTGCTGCGGCGTACTGCAGTACGCCTCGCAACACGAAACTCGCGCGCCTTGAATTTGGGCTTCTCAGGAAGCCCTGCAAACAGCCGTAGAGCCGGCCTCCTTATTTCTTCCATCGGGGTGCACGGGAAAACGGGCTAACGGGTAAACCCTTTATGAAAAACGCCGATCCGGATGAGCTGGCCAAATTCGCGGCGCTGGCGCCGATCTGGTGGGACCGCCATGGGGCGTTCAAGGCTCTGCACGATATCAACGGGCTGCGGGTCGACTACATCAACCGCCGGGCGCCGTTGGCCGGCCGGAGAGTCCTCGACATCGGATGCGGGGGAGGAATTCTGTCCGAGGCCATGGCGAGCCAGGGAGCCGAGGTCACCGGCATCGACGCCGGCGAGGAGCCGCTCGCGGTCGCACGACTGCACCTCCAGGAATCCGGTCTCCGGGTGGATTACCGACGAGCCATGGCGGAACCGTTCGCGGACGGCGCAGCGGAGAGCTTCGATGTGGTCACCTGCATGGAGCTGCTGGAGCATGTGCCCGACCCGCAATCGGTCGTTACGGCCAGCGCCCGCCTGGTCAGGCCGGGCGGGGATGTATTCTTCGCCACCCTCAACCGCAACCTCAAGTCGTTCCTTTTTGCCATCATCGGCGCCGAGATGGTTCTGCGGCTGGTGCAGCGCGGCACGCACTCCTATCGTCGGTTCGTCAAGCCTTCGGAACTCACGGCGTGGTCGGAGCGGTCCGGGCTGAGCTTTCGGGATCTCACCGGGCTGCATTACAACCCGTTCACCCGCCGGTACTCTCTCGGCGGCAATACCCACGTGAACTATCTCATGCATTTCCGGAGGACTTGACCCAGCCGGAGCAAGTCTAATATTACTTCGGCAAAAATATACGCTCAATATGGTCATATCACTCATCGGCGGGGCGGGATATCGGCCGCAGCGCACCGCCGCCAATTTTTCAGGCGACCCTGCCACGCTCCCCAGCCGTTTAGAGGAACCGTGCGCAGGCAGAGAAGGTTGACGGGTGCGTGGGCGTCGGTCCTGCGGGGCTGTTCGGATGAATATGAAGCGGGCTTGCTGCCGTCCGCAGGTTCGGTGAACGGATGGTGGCGGCGCGCTGCGGCCGATGTCCCGCCCCGCCGGACGCCGGCTGGAGGTGGACCGATCTTATTACCGGAGCGACGGGGTACATGACATGAGCCAGGAAAAATTCAACAAAGCATTCATCGTGCTGCTGCTGTTGTTCATTACCTCGGTGTTTCTGGCCATGATCTGGCCCTTTCTGATGACGATCCTCATGGCTGCGATTTTTTCAGCGCTCACCCGGCCCCTGTACCGCCGCCTGAAAGAATGGTTCGGCGGCCGCAGCAACCTGGCGGCCTCGTTGTCCCTGATCCTGCTTTTTTTCGGCATCCTGCTGCCGCTGGTTGGATTGCTGGGGGCCGTGACCGCGGAGGGCATCAAAGTCAGCCAGACCGCCAAGCCGTGGATCCAAAAACAGATTTCCGAACCCGCCGAGTTTTCGGACCTGTTGAAAAAAATCCCCTTCTACGAACACATCCTGCCTTACAAGGAGACGATCTTCTTGAAGGCCGGCGAAATGGTGGGGCGCCTCAGCACCTATCTCATCAACAGCCTGTCGTCGGTCACCGTGATGACCGCCCAGTTCATCTTCATGCTTTTCATTTTCCTGTACACGATGTTCTTTTTTCTGGTGGACGGGCGGAAGATTCTAAGCGGGATTCTGCACTATCTTCCGTTGAAGCAAGAAGATCAGGATCGCATGCTGGACAAGTTCACCTCGGTGACCCGCGCTACGTTGAAAGGCATTGCGGTCATCGGAATGGTCCAGGGCTCGCTGGTCGGGGCGGCCTTCGCTGCGGTCGAATTTCCAAGCGCCATTTTCTGGGGGACGGTGGCTGCGGTCATGTCGATGGTCCCGGGGATCGGCACGGCGATCGTCTGGCTGCCCGGCGTGATCATTCTCTTCATGGGCGGGCACTACGGCGCTGGGATCGGGCTGCTGGCATTCTGCGTCCTAGTGGTGGGCGGGATCGACAATTTCCTGCGGCCGCGGCTGGTCGGCAAGGACACCCGCATGCACGAGCTGCTGATCCTCTTCGGGACCCTCGGCGGGCTCATCATGTTCGGCGTGGCCGGGATCATCATCGGCCCGATCATCGCCGCGCTGTTGGTGACCGTGTGGGAGATTTACGGCGTCGCGTTTCAGGAGGTGCTGCCCGGCCGGGCTGGGCCAACGCCCGGCGAGCAGACGCCCAAGGAACCGCGCATTCTTCTGGCCGCCGAGGATTCCGAATCAGGGCGCGAACGACCGCCGGCGGGCTAAGGGTTCTTGAGCAGCGCGGACAGATCGGCTGCGATCTCCCGGCTCAGCGTGCCCAACGCCCGGCTCTGAGCGGCGACCAGCTCGGCGTATCCGGGCCCCAGAGCTTTCTCTTCGACGATCGACGTCTTTACAGCAAGCGTCTGCTTGCGCTTCTGGTCCCGGACCGTCCAGGCGGCATTCAACCAGGCACTGTCGCCCAGCCTGCCGTCGAAACGGTTGAAGGTTACCTGTACCAAATAGGCCGGCTCCGCAGCCAGACTGTCGCTCATCACGGTCACACGGCGATCGGCCAGCAGGATTGCCAGGTTTTCCCTCAGTACCCGCGAGATTTCATCTTTCAGCGTGCCCCCCCAGCGGTTGAACTCCGAAAGCATGATCTGGTTATCGTCCATACGGGTGACGAGTTGTGGCCGGTCGATGGCCGCCGGAATCACCGCCGGATAGACCGCGACGACGGTTCCGGGAACGCCGCTCGTCGTTCCCGCCGGCCGGGACATAGAGGCGAGGGTGTAGAACTCGATCGGCCGGCTGTGGCCGAAGCATCCGCTCAACACGGCGGCCAGCAGGCATGCAGTCAGGATGCGCCTATAGGCGCGGGCCATTTTTTTCATTGAGGCGACTCCTTTCCGGTCAGTAGGGACTGCGGCTGGCGTTCCAGGTAATCGGTGAGCGTTCGCAGGGCGCGGGCGGCGGCCGCCAGCTCCTCCAGCGTTTCTTTGAGGCGCGATTGCAGCGGCGAGCCCGATTCCAGGACATCGCTCGCCGCGGATAGCGAACCCTGCGCTTGCCGCAGGGTGGCATTCAGCTCCGGAGCGGTTCGGGTGCGCAGCTCCGCCGCCAGCAGCTGCAGCTCCTTGACAGTGGCGTTCAGGGATTTCACCGCCTCTATAATCTCGGGCGAGTTGGTGATGCGCTTGGCGCCCTTGATCGTGTCGCTGAGGTCATTGCCGATCTGGTCGATGGGGATCCGGTCCAGCTTGGCGATGAGTTGGCTCACCTTGGTGCCGATCTCCTCCAATTGGGTCGGGGTGGTCGGGAATTCGGTGTATCCGTATCTCCCCCCGTGGTTCAGCCTGGCTGGTTTGGCGTTGGGGAAGAAATCCAGCGCGACATAATTCTGGCCGGTCAGCTGAAATGCGTTCAGGTTCCACGGCGGCAATTACCGGAATTTTGACTTTGTTCATTTTGAAGTCGAATTCCGATTTGATATCGATCACCTGCCCGATCTGGATGCCCCTAAACTCGACCGGTGCGCCGGGGGCAAGCCCTCTGACCGATTCCTCGAAGAGCAGGACAAAAAAATTCTTCGTGCTGTAAATCTTTTCTTGGGCGGCTTCGCGGCTCGGAAAGAGTTTGAACATCGCGCTCTCCGCAGCCTGCTCTTCGGGTTCGGAATTGGTTCTGAAATTGTCGAAGGCGATGCCGCCGACCAGGATGGAGACTAACGACTCTGTGTTCACCGTGATGCCGGTGGCATCCAATTTCAAGTCCACCCCACTGGCACTCCAAAACCGCGTGTTGCTACGCACAAATTGGTGGTAGGGGGCGTTCACGAAAATTTTTGAGACGATTTTCGAGCCGTCCTCGCTGAGATGGTAGGCCACCACCTCGCCGACACGGATCTGGCGGTAGTAGATCGGAGAGCCCACTTCGAGCGATCCGCGCCGATTCGACTCGAGAATGAAGTGCCGGCCGGGCAGCCCCGTGGTCACGATGGGCGGCTCTTCGAGTCCCGTGAAACGGCGGGCGGATTTGCCAGGCTTGCCGGGGTCGATGTCGATGTAGGCCCCTGAGAAGACCGTTCCCAGGCCATAGATGGCACTGGCGGAAACGCGTGCCCGCACCACCCAGAAGCGGGTGTTTTCCGAAATGAAGCGCTCTGCTTCCTTGATCAGTTGGGCCTTCACGACGACATGCGAGGCGTCATCGCCGATGCGAATTTCTTCCACCAGCCCGATCTCGACATCTTTGAACTTGACCTTGGTTTTGCCGGCCTCGAGGCCCTCGGCCGACTTGAAGGTGATCGTGACCTGCGGACCTTTCTCCGTCATGGCTTTTACCACCAGCCAGCCGCCGATCAGGGCCGCCACCACTGGTACGACCCATACCAGCGAAAAGCGCCGCTTGCGGCTGTTGACGGATGCGGCGGGGAGTTCCGGAAAATCAGATTCCGAGGAGTGTTGCTCACTCATGCATCTTCTCCTTTGCATCCCAGATCAGGCGGGGGTCGAAGCTCATGGCGGCGATCATGGTAATGACCACCACGGCAGCGAAGTGCAAGGCGGCCGGTCCGGCCTGGATCGTGGCCAGGGCTCCGAGGTTCACTAAAGCCACCAGGATGGTGACCACGAATATGTCCAGCATGGACCAGCGGCCGACCGCCTCGGTGATGAGGTACAGGCGCGTTCGGTCCTTGGGGCGAAAATGGGATTTGCGCTGGACGGATATGAGCAGGTAGCACAGAATGAATAATTTCAACAGCGGCACGAAGATGCTGGCAATGAAGATGATCAGTGCGATCGGCCACGAGCCGCTCTGGACGAAATAGATGACGCCGCTCATGATCGTGTCCGACTGGACCATGCCGAGCGAGGTAACGGTCGTCATCGGCAGGACGTTGGCAGGGATGTAGAAGATGCAGGCGGCGATGACGAGCGCCCAGGTGCGCGCAATGCTGTCGGGTTTGCGGCTGTGCAGGGTCGCCCCGCAGCGCGGGCATTTGGATGCCCTGACTCCATGCTCCCGTGGTGCTGCCGGGCACAGAAGGTGGCATACGGAGCAGGCGATCAGGCCGGCCTTGCGCGCGGTCAGGATGGGTTTCTTCACCGGGGAGCCTCCCAGCGCTCCCAGACTTCGTGAGGATCGATCGCGGCGGAAGCGGCCGCCATGACGAAAATGAAAGCCGTCAGAGAGTAGACGGCCACCCCTGGGATGATCTGGGCCATCTTGGCAAGCTTCACCATGCTCACCAGCACCCCCAGCATGAAAATCTCCACCATGTGCCAGGGCTGCAAGAGCCGCAAGTACCGGAACACCCGGAACATGCCGGGCGCCCGGCGGTTGAGGCTCACCGGCACGAGCACGTACAGCGTGGCCAGAAGATGCAGGCCGGGGACGATGATCAGGTTGATGGCCACCAGAGCGGCCAGCGCCTCCATGCCCTGGTCGGCGAGCTGGCGGATGCC